>CAVBYE010000038.1:0-20399 GCA_963599285.1 Bacteroidaceae bacterium
GATGTACAAAAAGACTTAATGAATGGGACTTTAGTTGAAGTTCTACCCGAATGGAAACTGCCTGCATTTACGCTCTATGCTGTGATGCTCAAGCGTGAACAACAACCGATGAAGACCCATCGTTGTTTAGATGCACTGAAACAATACTTCTGCCAATTGCCCGGTGGACGTGTATACCAAGAAGCATCTTAACGCTGAGTTAAAATGAAAAAAGCCGCAATTTGCGGCTTTTTTTATGTCATGTTTTAAGCTAAGAATTTTTCAATCATTGCCACAAGACGTTCGATCAATTGATCCGCTTGAGCTTGGTCAATGTTGAGGGTAGGCAGTAAACGGACCACATTGCCAGCCGTGACATTGACAATCATTTTGTACTCATCACGTGCCACATCCACAAGCTCAGCGCACGCTTTAGGAAGTTCAATACCGATCATAAGACCAAAACCACGTACCGTCACGTGATGTGCAGCCAGTTTTTGACGTAATTGTTCGACAATATAAGCGCCTTTTTCAGCCGCATTGGCCACTAAATTCTCTTGTTGAATGGTATCAATGACGGTATACACCACACGTGAACCGAGCGCACTACCACTGTAAGTCGAACCATGGTTACCTGCTGTTAATACACCGACACCACGACCTTGGGTCATCACTGCACCAATCGGGAAGCCATTACCTAGGCCTTTGGCCGTGGTCAATACATCAGGAATAATGTTGGTGTGTTGGTAAGCAAAGTATTTACCCGTACGACCGTTACCTGTTTGCACTTCGTCTAGCATCATTAACCAATTGTGTTGGTTACATAAGCGACGAATGTCTTCGAGGTAGCTAAAGCCTTGAGGTGCAGTATTCACACCACCTTCACCTTGAATAGGTTCAACTAAGATGGCCACGATGTCTGGATGTTGAATCGCTGCTTCTTCAATCGCTTCGATATCACCAAATGGCACACGAATAAAGCCTTCAACCAATGGGCCAAAACCATCTTGCACTTTTTTATTGCCAGTTGCTGACAAAGTAGCCATGGTACGACCGTGGAACGAATGGTCTGCAACAATGATTTTAGGCTGGCTAATGCCTTGTTGAGTACCAAATTTACGCGCAATTTTAATTGCACCTTCGTTTGATTCAGCACCACTGTTCGAGAAGAAGACTTCTTCCATGCCAGCAACTTCAGCTAACTTTTGTGCCGCTGCTGTTTGCCAAGGCACTTCAAACAGGTTACTAGTGTGAATGAGCGTGCCTGCTTGTTCTGCAATGGCAGCTGTAATTGCCGGATGTGAGTGACCTAAACCACATACAGCAATACCAGTTAAGGCATCTAAATATTCAGTCCCATCTTCAGTGTATAGATAAGCACCTTGTCCTCGGACAAAACTGATCTTTTGGCGGCCAAAGACCGGCATCAAATGCGAGGGTTGATCAGTTTGCACAGGCGCAAGGGTAATATTGTTCATGACTCACTCTTATGTTAGGTGGATAGAAAAGTTTATATAAGCAAAATCTGCCACTGATTTAAAGTACAAATGCAAATAAAAAATAGAATTCATGCTTTTCACGTACTGTTTTCTGCGGTTTTGGGTATAATGCATCACATATAGTGGAGGATTTCTCAATGACTGAACAAGTACGTGATACTGAAGCGTTAATTCGCGACCAAATTGCCAAGCACTCTGTACTACTTTACATGAAAGGCACACCACAATTCCCACAATGTGGTTTCTCTGCACGTGCAGTTGAAGCGCTCAGTCAAATTGGTCGTCCATTTGCGTATGTGAATATTCTTGAAAATCCAGATATTCGTGCAACTTTGCCACAAATTGCAAACTGGCCGACATTCCCACAGCTTTGGATCAATGGCGAGCTGATTGGCGGTAGCGACATTATGCTAGATATGTTCCAAAAAGGTGAATTACAGCCTTTAGTTGAACAGCATAGCCCTGCACCTGAAGCTTAAGGCGGATGGAGTAAAAAAAAGCGCCTCGAAAGGCGCTTTTTTTTATGCAGTTTCAAGCTCAGCTTCACCCGCAGTTTCAGTTGCTGCTTTGGCTGGCTTATTTTTTTGCTTGTCCTTTTTGTCTTTTTTAGACTTTTTCTTTTTCTTTGGCTCTTCTTCAAACTCTTGGCCATCTTCAATGGCTTGCCAATATTCGAGCTGATCCATGACCGCAGCAAAAATTGAGCCTTTGCTATAACGGCCTTTCTTATTTAAACGACCCACTGGACGTGCCATGAGAATTTCAAGTGCTTGTGCAATATTTTCAATGGCATGAATATGGAACTGACCGGCCTCGACTGCGGCAATCACATCTTTGCGTAGCATTAAGTGTTGCATGTTTTGGCGCGGAATAATCACCCCTTGCTGACCGGTTAAGCCTTGTAATTTACACGCATCAAAGAAGCCTTCAATTTTGGCATTAACACCGCCAATGGGTTGTACTTGACCCAATTGGTTCATTGAACCGGTAATGGCCCAAGACTGGTCAATTGGAATTTGACTAATTGCGGAAATTAACGCGGACAATTCGGCCACGGTGGCACTGTCACCATCGACTTGACCATAGCTTTGCTCAAAGGCCAATGCCGCAGAGAAGTGCAGAATTTGTTCACGACCAAAGTGTGCTTTTAAGAACGATGACATGAGCAGCACGCCTTTCGCATGTAATGAGCCGCCCAATTCCACACTGCGTTCAATATCTAAAATATCACCGCCACCTTGATACACCGATGCGGTCAGACGTGACGGTAAACCAAATTCGACATCTGCGTAGTGAATCACCGACAAGGCATTAATTTGTCCTAAGCGATGGCCTTTGGTTTCAATCAGCTGTGTACCGCGGGAAAGATCTTCCCAATACAATTCACGTAAATAGCCAAGGCGATATTGACGGTGTTGCAGCGCAGTATTGATGTGCTGTTCAGACACCATGGTGTCGCCCGCTTTGACCGCATGATGATGGGCTTCACGAATCAAATCCCCAAGGGTTAGGGCATGCAAAGACAAGGAGCTTTGATCTTCGGCTTGGCGACTAGAGTCGGTGAGTAGGGCAGCAAGCGCAGAGCGGTCAAAGGGCAATAGTTTGTCACTTTGCACGTAGTCAGCAATCAGCTGCATATAATCTTGTTCATTACTTTCATTACGTTGCAGCGTGTCGGTAAAATCAGCACGAATTTTAAATACGCTACCGAGTTCAGGTTCTACCTCTAAAATTTGATAGTACACCTCAGGCTCAGCCAGCAGCACCACTTTAATGGTTAAAGGAATGGCTGCAGGTTCAATAGAAATACTGCCCGTTAAGGTCAACATGTGTTCGAGTGATGACAACTTCAGCTGACCAGATTTGAGCGCACGTTTTAGCCCTTGCCATGCATAAGGCTGTTCTAAGAGCTGCTCTGCTTCAAGCATTAAGAAGCCGCCATTGGCCTTGTGTAAAGCACCAGGACGAATGAGGGTAAAGTCTGTGGTAATGGTGCCATTTTGCGTCAGTTGTTCAACATGACCCAATAAGTTGTAGTGGGTGGGGAAGTCTTCAAAAATTACCGGTGCACCGCTATTGGCTTTGTTGGCAATAATCACATTGGCCTGATAGCGAGGGGGTACACGGCTAAAGTTGCCGGGGCGAAAATCATCCTCTTCCTGCTCAAGTACAATTTCGACATGCTGAATAATGTCATCGGCATAATCTTTTAAGTACTCTTTTAGACCGCTCACCTCTTTGTACTTGTTGGCAATTGAACTCATGCGTGGTACCACCACTTGCTTGGCGATATCACGATTTAAGACTTGCACTTTATCGCGTGCATGGTCTTCAAGATCGCCTAAATGCAGCCCAAGACGGTCTAGTTTTTTGTCCATGTAGCGCATATTGGCGGCAATTTCAGCCTGCTTTTCATGGCTGAGACTTTTCACTTCTTCTGGGGTCAGTTCAATCAGTTTATTGTCTTTATATTGCACCGGCACAAAGCAATGTTCATCTTCACGTGCAATTAATTTCAGATCAAGCTCAGCCCCTTCTTTGGTCAACTCAATGAGTGCCTGTTGCTGTTCATCACCGGTTTGCTGGCGAATCAGTTCAATACGGTTGTGGTAGGTTTCAGCACTAAAGCGACGTTCAAGCTGTTTTAAAATGGTCTGCCAACTTTGATGCAGTTGGGCTTGAAACTTTAAGCCTTGACCTGCCGGTAACTCTAAAGCCAAAGGCTGGCGCGGCTGTTTAAAGTTGTTCACATACACCCAGTCACTTGGGGTCGGCATATCTTTGGCATGTTGTTCAAGCAAACGACGTACCATCGTACGCTTACCTAAGCCTGCAGTACCCACGGCAAAAATATTGTAGCCTGAGTAGGGCAGTGCAATACCGGCTTCAACTGAAGCACGTGCACGGTCTTGCCCTAAAAAATTATTGAGCGGCTTAATGCGTTTGGTTGAGGCCGGAATTTTAGCGTAATTGGGAATATGGGTCAGTTGTTCGGGTTTGAGCTGGGTCGTGTTGAGTGTGTTTTGAATATCTTTTTGATCGAAGGCACAAATAAACTGTGCTGCTTGTGGTTGTAATTCTTCAGGGCTTGTTGCGGTGTTGTGCTCAACTTTTTCGGTCACTGTATCAAATCCAAAACAAAAAATAAGGGGATGAAAGCTAAGGTATATGGGATTGACCTGAAAATTCAAGCGAAATGGCGCTGAAAATCTGAAAAATCAGTTCTTGGTTAAAAATATAGATTGAAACATCGGGCATTAAGGGTTTGAATAGCGCTATTCATTTTGCAGAAAATAATAAGCAATGACCACACAATCAACGGGATGGACAGCAGCATTTCGCGCATTTTTAGATCGGCGTGCCTTGATCATGTTGTTTTTGGGTTTTTCCGCGGGTATTCCCATTTTACTGATTTTTTCAAGCTTGTCGCTGTGGCTCGGTGAAGCGGGCATCAGTAAAAGTGCCGTGACCTTCTTTAGTTGGGCAGCCTTAGGTTACTCGTTTAAATTTGTTTGGGCACCGCTGATTGACGAGTTGCCTTTACCCTATTTAACCCAAAAATTGGGGCGGCGCCGTGCATGGTTGTTGGTGGCACAAATCCTGATTATCTGTGCCATCGCGATAATGGCCTTTGCTGACCCTGCTTTGGGGCAGGCACAGGTCTATCAAATGGCGCTAGGCGCCGTGTTGCTGGGCTTTTCTGCAGCCACGCAAGACATTGTGATTGATGCTTACCGCATTGAGCTGGCCGAAACCCAAATGCAAACGGTATTGGCATCGACCTATAATGCAGGGTATCGCATAGGGATGATTGTCGCCGGTGCTGGGGCGCTATTTTTGGCCGCATCTTTGGGCACAGCCAAAGGCAATTATATTTACGATGCGTGGAAAATCACCTATTTGGCGATGGCAGGGGTGATGTTAGTGGGCATTGCCACCACCTTAAGCATTCGTGAACCGCAAGTGCTGCGCAGCGAAAAACATTACCAACGGAGCGATTATTATCGGTTGGTGGCTGTGTTCTTTATGGCTGTGGCCAGTTTTGTATTCAGCTATATCTACTCAGGCGACGTGGTCGAGCGTATAAAAAGTGCTTGGAACTTTACTGATGCCTTTGTGCTGTTTGGCTTAGAAAGCTTGCGTTTTTTAACCGCCACCGCAGTGGCGTTGTTGGTGGGTTCAAGCTTAGTAAAATGTGGTGCTGTGAACCGAGATATGGCCTATGCCACATGGGTCAATCCGATTGCTGACTTCTTTAAACGCTACGGTGTCAAACTGGCTTTAGTATTGCTGTTGTTGATTGGTTTTTACCGCATCTCCGATATTATTGCCGGCGTCATTTCCAATGTGTTCTATCAAGATTTAAACTTTAGTAAAGAGCAAATTGCTGAAGCTGTAAAAATTTATGGGGTGATCTTTAGCCTCGTTGGTGGCTTCTTAGGCGGCTTATTGGCACAGCGTTTTAACATCATGAAATTGATGTTTGTTGGGGCAATCTTAGCGTCATCGACCAACCTGATTTTTATTGGTTTGGTTAAATCTGGCGACAAATTTGATGATGTTGTGATTAATGTTGGTCCGGCGCAGTATGTCACGTCGGTGGATGAAGTCGGCTACTTTAAAGTCAATGTGCCCACGGATGTGATGGCACAAAGCCAACAACTCACTGTTCAGGCCAGTCTGAACCAGCAGCAACAGCAGGTCAAGGTGGCTTTGCCATATTTACAGGCTGCTGAGACTGTACAGATGCAGCTGTTACCGATTCAGGTGCATGATGGGGCAACTCAAAGTATTGTGCTACAAGGGCAGTTGTTTGGAGTGCGTCCTGCAGGACTTGATGCCAATCAACCGATTGTGCTGCATTTAAATGGTACAGACTATACGGCAAAAATGGATGAAACAGGCTTATTTAGTGCCGCTGTTCCTGCTGCAGCCTTGTTGCAAAGCCCAATAAAAACCGTGATTGCACGTGCTCAGCAAACGAATGGTCAAGTTATTGTAACGCAGGCCGATTATCATATTGGCCCAAAACAAAGCTTGGATGTTGACCTTGAGCCATTGCCTGCGATTGGGAGTACGGCACAGGTGCAAGTGAGCGGTAAAGTGATTAAGCCCTATAGCGACGGCTGGTTATATTTTGCCATTATTGTCGATAACTTGGCTTCAGGGCTAGCAGGGGCGGCGTTTATTGCCTTTTTATCAAGCCTGACCAGTGTCTCCTTTACTGCGGTGCAATATGCCATCTTTAGTTCCTTAATGACCCTCACCCCTAAAATTTTGGGCGGTTATTCAGGCACGATTGTGACCCATATTGGTTACCCTCAATTCTTTTTAATGACCACGCTGATTGGTATTCCTATTTTGCTGTTGGTGTTGTGGGTGGGGCGTTTATTGGCACAGCATCAGCGCAAGGTTTAAGTCTGTGACAACACAGTTCAAATTGAAATTTGTAGATGAACTGCCTATAGTAGCTTAAGCAAATTAATCAAAAGGATATAACATCATGCGCATGCTGCATACCATGTTACGCGTAGGCAACTTGGAACGCTCATTGGCGTTTTATACTGAGGTGCTTGGTATGACTTTGCTTCGTCAACGTGATTACGAAGAAGGTCGTTTTACTTTGGCTTTTGTCGGCTATGGCGATGAAGAACACCATACTGTATTGGAACTGACGCATAATTGGGATACCGACAGTTATGAATTAGGCAATGGCTATGGTCATATCGCGATTGCCGTAGACGATGCCTATCAAGCGTGTGCTGAAATTAAAGCCCGTGGTGGCAATGTTGTGCGTGAAGCAGGGCCAATGAAAGGCGGTGTTACCGTGATTGCCTTTGTTGAAGATCCAGATGGCTATAAAATTGAACTGATTCAACAAGATTCGAATGCGCGTAATAACTAAGTGAAATAGCCACTATTTTGCCCTCGCGTCTTGAGAAAAGCCCAGTACAATGTGACTGGGCTTTTTTTGACCTCTATCAAGGATGATCTATGTTTAAGCTTTTGGCGCTTGATCGTTTTACCGTATTACTGTTTGTGATGGTGTTACTGGCCAGTGTCGTACCCGTTTCGGGCCAAGCAGCTGTCATTTTTGGTCATGTGACCACAGTGGCCATTGCGATCTTATTCTTTTTACATGGGGCGAAATTGTCACGTGAAGCGGTGCGAGAAGGGCTGTTGCATTGGAAACTGCATGGCGTGGTGTTTTTATTTACCTTTGCCTTATTTCCAATCTTAGGGCTTATGGCCAAACCGCTATTATTGCCAATGCTCGGTCAGGAATTATATTGGGGTTTTTTATTCTTATGCTTTTTACCCTCTACGGTACAATCTTCGATTGCATTTACCTCGGTGGCGCAAGGCAATGTGGCAGGCGCGGTGTGTAGCGCCTCATTTTCCAATTTAATTGGGATGTTTATTACCCCAATTTTGGTCAGCATTTTTATTTTAGGCCAAACTCAGCATCAGTTTGATCCCACCCAATCCATTCTACACATTACCTTACTTTTATTGGTGCCGTTTGTACTTGGTCAACTACTCAGGCCTTGGGTCTTTCCCCAGATGCAAAAAATGCCCAAAATTGTCAAAGTTTTTGATCAAGGCTCAATTTTAATGGTGGTGTATGGCGCATTTAGCAGTGCTGTTGTGGCAGGGTTGTGGCAGCAAGTGAGTATAGGCACTTTATTGCTGTTAATTTTGGTCTGCTCTGTATTGCTGACCGTGGTGATGCTGTTGGCGTTGTGGGTGCCTAAAGCGCTCGGCTTTAATACAGCGGATCAACGCACCATCTTCTTTTGCGGCTCTAAAAAGACTTTAGCGAGTGGTGTGCCGATGGCACAGATTTTATTTATTGGTCAGCCTTTAGGCATGATTGTGCTGCCCATTATGCTCTTTCATCAAATTCAATTGATGGTGTGCGGTATTTTGGCCAACTATTGGGCCAAACAACAACAGCAGTCAGAATAAGTTCGCTTTTGTGCAATTGTTCGCGTATAATACGTGCAGCTTGTTGTGCTTAGCTCTGACGGTATCCGTCTCGGTGGGCCAAAAGAATGGTCTGTTGTGGTGTTGATCTGCTAAGTCATTAGCCTGTCCTCAGAGATGAGAGTGATCAATTGCGACGACAGCGAAACCTTCTTTAATCTTTATGGAGAATCGACCATGCGCGCCGATATTCACCCAAAATACGAAAAATTAGTTGCAACTTGTTCATGTGGTAACGTGATCGAAACTCGTTCAGCACTTGGTAAAGAAACACTTTACCTAGACGTATGTTCAGCTTGCCACCCATTCTACACTGGTAAGCAAAAGAACGTTGACACTGGCGGTCGTATCGACAAGTTCAAACAACGTTTTGCTGGTATGTCACGTTCAGTTAAACGTGGTTAATACCCAAAAGGTAAAAAAAACGAGCCATTGGCTCGTTTTTTTATTTGAAGTGACTCAATCATCGAGTCCAATGAGGTGATCAACTTTCTTTTGGAAATATTCACCTTGAATATAGCGTGCATCTACATTCCACGCATTGGCAAATAAAGTCATATCGTCTAAGCCGCGTAACAATACATCTACGGCCCGAATCTCATGCCACTCATGTAGGCGTTGTTGCAGCTCTGCTGTTTTGCTTTCATTGGCCAAATATTGGGTTAAGTCTGTATGTAAACTCAAACCATTGAGGGCAACCTGTTTTAAAATGGAATCGCTATACACTGAACAGCCAAAATGACGCAGACTCACTGCGACGCCTTGTTCTTGTAATAATGTGATCTGTTTTTGGGCATCAGCAAAATGGGCACTCAGGTCTTGTTCAGCGAACTGTAGACATAATGAGCGTTTTTCTTTACTGCCAATAATACTGAGCAGCTTAGCCACCAATTCAGCGAAGCTGGCATCACTGAGCAAGACCGATTTGTTTAAATTGACAATCAGTTTTGCATCGGGGTATTGGGTAATAAAGTTATGCAATTGCTTGCAGGCTTCTACCAAAATCCAGCGATCGACTTTAATCGACAGCTCAGGATCAGCATGCAGCTCATGCAAATCATTTAATTCATACCACTGATTTTCATAAATAAAGCCGCTAGTCACTTCATAGCTGTGCAAATTGGTGTCTTGTTTGTCATAAATTTGTTGATATTTCAGCTGAACTTGCCCATTGGCCAGACAATGACTTAAGGTACCCAATAAATCGAGATCTTGGCTTGGCTCGACCTGTTGCAGATTTAACTCAATATTGCCTTCAATTCGCTCATTGCTACTTTGTGGCAAAGCTTGACGAAATGCGGCGTCCATCAGGTACTGTAACTGTGCGGCATCATCTATCACTTCAGGGAGCACACAATAGCCAATCCTTAAATGTAAGGGATAAGTGGCTTGTCCTACAGCCAGTAGCTGTGGCTTGAGTAAGCTGCTTAAGCTGATCAGTTTTGATTCGAGTTTTTCCTTGGATTCAGCTTGGAATACCCCCGCATACAGCGGCGGATCCAATTCAAAAATGGCAGCGTGGGTTTGCTCTTTTAAAAAAGCATGCATGCTGGCCAAATAATCTTTAGGGGTGTGCCATTGCGGCGCTAAAGCTTCATTTGGAAAACTGGCCAAGGAAAACAGCACCATGGCATTAAAGGCGGCAGGGTGTTGCTGTAAGTAGCGGTTTAAACGTTGATGCTGCTGCAGTACTGGCTCAGCACTTTGTACAGCAGGGACTTGTGCCTCGACAGGACGTTGCATATTGACCTGTAGATCATGGGGCGCTGTAGGACTACGTGTAAACTCTATGCTCTGTGGGTTATGGGGGGCCAATACGGGGTTTAGGCTATTAAAACTAAAACGCCCCAATTCAAGTTGACCTTGATTAATTTTTTTAAAACGGGCTTTAAAGCTGTTGGGATCTTCGGGTTGTAAGACATCTAGTAGTGGTAAGCCAATCACATCATTTTCATGATTGAAATCAAATAAGGCCACATATTCTGCATTGGCTGACATATGAATGCCTTCATGAATGCGTGCGACCGCTTTACGACTTTCTTGGGTTAAAAATTGGGCTTGGGTTTGTACCGTTTCTAGTTCACTGCTCAGTTTCAGCTGACTTTGTTGTAAACGACTGAAGGCTAAGGCCCGCATGACACTTAAATAAAATACATTGAGCTCAGACAGATCGACCAAATCATAGACGCCTTTGGTTAAGAACTGTTGATAATGATGTGCTTGATACTCTGCTTGACGTAGCAATAAAAACGGCACGTAGGCCTGCTCAGAGGTGTACAGTAAGCTTAAAGCTTGCTCCACTTTTAGGTCATAGGCACGTCCAAAAATGATGATATCCCAAGGTTGTTGCAGTTGTTTTTCAAAGCTCGAAAAATCGTCTAAAAGGGTGGCCTGTACATCATGTTCATGTTGCTCAAGTACAGCAACAATTTGATTAAAACTCATTTGATGATCATCAATGATCAATAGCCGCATGGGACTCTGTTTTAATTTTTTTGATAACAGTGGATTTCTCATTTCAATGCTTCCCATAAATCATGATTTTTTATCTCATGTTGCATTTGGGCCATGAATTGCTCAATGAGTGGCATCTGCTCTTCATTCAGTAATTCATATTCAAACTGCATAAAGCTTTGTGTGATTAACAAGGCTTTCACAAGATAAACTTTAATTTCGGTGTTCCCCAAGCGCAAGAAAATGGTTTGTTTTTCTCTAAAGAGAGGTAAACCAGGTAAAATTAAACTATTTTTAACTAAATCGAGTTGAATGTTTTGTGTCAGCAGCGCAGTGTAATAATGTTGTTGCTGTTGTTCATGACGAATATGTACCGAACAGGGGTACATATGTTGAGCCAAAATTTCGAGGCCCAATTCGAGTTTATGTTCAGTGGATTGTTTAATCCAACGAATGGTGGCACAGCGCCACTGTGTTTGCGTATTTTCCTGAACTAAAATCAGCTCGCCAGTTTTTAAATTTTTGGGTGCATCTTTATTCCAACGAATCCGATAACCGTTCAAGCTAATATTCACCACTTCAGCGGCATAAATTTGCCGTGCCTCACGATCTACAGTGGGCATAGTGTGCATGGTGCGAGTACGGGTGTTGGAGCTTAAGATTGGATTGCTATGTAAACTGCTGACAGCTTGGTCTAAATTAAGCGTGTCGTAAAAGTTTTTGCCCTGTGACAGATAAAAATGTGCCACATGTAAACCTAAGCACACTTTTAATGGTGCGGAATAATCATAACGCTCTGAGCGCCGCCCCACTTGATTGGTCAATAAATTATGAATATGAAAATGTAGCGCAGGCGTTAAGAAAATTTTCTCATTACTCGACAAATATTCACTTTGTTTACGCTGAATTTCGGTGAAATGTTCTAACAGTTTCTGGGTGGAAATATAAATACTGGCCTCAAGCGCTTGGGCATATTGACTGTTATAGATCGGTGGATGGTCTTTGCTGGTATCGACGATGTAGCGTGCGGTACTACTTTCCTTCGGTAAAATTTGAACCAATTTGGCCCAATCTAAACTACATAAATATAAGCCTTGAATTTCTGCAGGGCGAATTTGATGGGTATTTAAAATTTCCAATAAAATCAGACGTGAGTAAGCTTGTGCAATGCTGTTGAGCTGATGAGGATGATTGCTCGGTAATTCGAGCTCAGTCTGATGAAAATGATGCTGCATGGCCCATTCAAGCAGTTCATTGGCAGTCTGCCATTGTCCTTTCAAGGGCATGCTATACAGCATATGTTGTTGATAACACAGCGCGGTAATTTCTTCTAAAGCTGCATAGGTGGCAAACATACGCACGTGATTTAAGCGACGTTTTTGCTTAAAGGCCAACCAAGAGAAATTTTGCCCAATGAGTTTTTGATGGCTACGCCGTGCCAAATCAATGTAAACACGGGCAATATGACCATGCATTAAGCTGGCCAATTCAATCATATGCGAATTACGTTCGCTGCTGATGAGGCCTTGATTAAAGAAGTGTTTCTCTAAGCTGCTTAATACATGCTGCAAATGTGGGTGGAGCACTTGCATCAAGTCAAAACGCAAGCACTCATCACATTGCAGGGCTGAAATTTCCAATAACGCTGCAAATAAAGTATGTGCAGCGTCTCCCAACGGCATGTTCGAGAGCGCGGCTAACCAGTCTTCTAAACTACTGACATTGGTCGCACAAAAGCTCAGTTTCTCTAGCCGAAGTTCAGTTGGCGTTTGAAAAATATCCGATACATGCGTGGTCATGGTGGTGTTCACTTAAACAGTCGTGGTGCCAAAGAGTGGGGTTTTGTTATTTTCTCCCGCAATTTCTCGAACCAATTTGGGCACCAAATAGCCAGGGAGTTCAGCGAGTAGCTCGCGATAAATATGTTGTACAGTGTCAGGCGCAAGATCAAAATGCTGTGCGCCTTTAACTTTATCCAAAACGTGCAAATAATAGGGCAATACCCCAGCATCAAATAAGCGATAACTTAATGCAGCTAGAGTTGATGCAGAATCGTTGACCCCTTTTAATAATACTGCTTGATTAAAAACCTGAATCTGATGTTCAGCTAACGCTGCAAGTTTTTGGCAAGTAAAGTCATCTAATTCCGCAGCATGATTTGAGTGTACCACCACAATAATACGTAGCCTACTGTTTTTTAAGATAGAAATCAGCTCATTGTCGACACGGTTGGGGATTACAATCGGAACCCGTGAATGAATTCTCAAAAACTTCAATTGTTTAATGGTGGATAAACGATCAATCCATTCGGCAAGTTTACGATTAGATAAACTCAACGGATCACCACCACTGAAAATCACTTCATTAATTTCAGGTTGGCTTTCAATGTAGTGTTTAATATTGAGCCAGTCTTGTTGTTTAGGCAGATTCTCTTGATAGGGAAAATGACGGCGAAAACAATAGCGACAATGCACCGCACAGGCACCAGTTAAGGTCAATAAAAAACGACTCTTATATTTATGCAAAACACCAGGCTGCTGATTGGCATCTTCTTCACCCAAAGGGTCAGTGACAAAATCAGGATGTTCATTGAGCTCTAAATGATGCGGCAGCACTTGTAATAGGAGTGGATCTAAAGGATTAGCCTTTTGCATTTTGGCGACAAATGCCCGCGGAACACGTAATTTAAACGCGGCGGCGGCTAAGAGGGCCCCTGAAGCTAATTCTTCAGTCGATAAGTCGAGCTGCTGAAGTAATTCAAGCGGGTCAGTAATTAAATCACTCAGTTGTGATTGCCAGTTTTGCTCTTGATATAAATAGTTTATCATGCCACGTGTTTAAAATAGTGCTAGGTGAGAATCGGTCAGTATGCGTCCCTTTAATGGGCCTGACGTGTAAAAAGATCAATGAAATCCATAAAAATGCAATTGCATGACTATGTTTCATAAAAAAATGTGGGATAATTCTACCTGTAAGCTGAGGACGGATAAACTGTAATGGGTTTATCCGTGTGTAAGATAAGCAGTTCAACTGCATGCATACAGAGAATCATTCACATTGTCTGCGTGATCGACTGACCCAGCATAAGATTTACGTTAGCTAGTTTGGAGTGAGCCAGTCATGGCCTATTATTCTACCAATGATTTCAAGTCAGGCCTTAAAGTAATGCTTGACGGCAACCCATGTTCAATCATGGAAAACGAATACGTAAAACCAGGTAAAGGTCAAGCGTTCAACCGCGTAAAACTACGTAACCTTAAATCAGGCAAAGTTTTAGAAAAAACTTTTAAATCTGGTGACTCTTTAGAAGCTGCAGATATCCAAGAAGTTGAAATGGAATATTTGTACAACGATGGCGAAATGTGGAACTTCATGGATCCAGTATCGTTTGAACAAATTGCAGCTGACAAAATCGCAATGGGCGAAGCAGCAAAATGGTTAAAAGATGACTCTAACGAAAAATGCACCATCATGTTATGGAACGGTGTTCCATTAACTGTGAATGCACCAAACTTCGTTGTGCTTCAAATCGTTGAAACTGATCCAGGCGTACGTGGTGATACTTCTGGCGGTGGCGGTAAACCTGCGAAACTTGAAACAGGTGCTGTGGTACGTGTTCCATTGTTCGTACAGCAAGAAGACAAAGTTCGTGTAGACACGCGTACCGGTGAATACTTAGAACGTGCATAATGGTTTAAAAATAGACTATTATCAAAAGGGGTGAGCAAAATCACCCCTTTTTTTATGCCAAAGTCTTAGAGGAAAATAAAAAGAATAGGCGTAGATTCGCAAGGGAAACAGCAGTACCTCGAATAAAAATACCAAGCTGATTACATCGAACAGTATCTGAGGGATTCAAATGCAACATATGCAAGCGAAGTCGAGTCTGACTTCAAAATTTATCTGGCTGCTTGTCGCCATTATAGGGGCAGTCTCATTTGGGATTTTAGCCTTAAGTCGTGGTGAGCATGTCAATGCCATTTGGTTGGTGTTGGCAGCAGCCTGTGTCTATAGTATTGCTTATCGCTTCTATAGTTTATTTATTGCCAATAAAGTTTTTGAACTCAACCCACGACGTTTAACCCCAGCGCATCGTTTAAATGATGGCCTCGATTATGTGCCTACCAGTAAAGGGGTGTTGTTTGGGCATCACTTTGCTGCGATTGCGGGGGCAGGACCCTTAGTGGGGCCAATTTTGGCGGCACAGATGGGTTATTTGCCAGGCACAATTTGGCTTTTAGTCGGGGTGGTGATTGCTGGTGCGGTACAAGACTTCTTGGTGCTGTTTATTTCAACGCGCCGTGATGGTCGCTCACTGGGTGAAATGGCCAAGCAAGAACTTGGTTCCTTTGCCGGTATTATTGTGATGTTAGGTGCCCTAGGGGTCATGATCATCATTCTGGCAGTATTGGCCTTGGTGGTGGTGAAAGCCTTAGCACACAGTCCATGGGGTGTATTTAGTATTGGGGTTACGATTCCAATTGCGATTTTCATGGGCATTTACATGCGTTATATCCGCCCGGGTAAAATTGCAGAAGTGTCGATCATTGGCTTTGTGTTGATGATGCTCGGTATTATCTATGGTGAAAATATTTCACAGCATCCGTATTGGGGGCCATTCTTTACCTTATCGGGTACAGAACTGACATGGGCACTGATTATCTATGGCTTTATTGCATCGGTTCTGCCGGTATGGCTGTTGTTGGCACCACGAGATTATTTATCTACCTTCTTAAAAATTGGGGTCATTGCAGGTTTGGCCATCGGGATTGTCTTTGCAATGCCAGAAATGAAAATGCCTGCGGTGACTCACTTTATTGATGGTACAGGACCGGTATTCTCAGGTTCATTGTTCCCATTCTTATTTATTACCATTGCTTGTGGTGCAATTTCTGGTTTCCATGCCTTAGTTTCATCAGGTACCACGCCAAAACTGGTCAACAACGAAGCAGATATGCGCATGATTGGCTATGGTGGTATGTTGATGGAGTCGTTCGTGGCAATTATGGCCATGATCTGTGCCACGATTTTAGATCCAGGGATTTATTTTGCGATTAACTCACCTGCAGCGGTCATTGGTACCACGGTAGAGAGTGCCTCTGAAGCTGTGCGTCATTTAGGCTTTGTGGTGACGCCAGAAGCGCTAACGTTGTTGGCACAAGAAGTTGGTGAGAGTTCAATTTTATCCCGTACGGGCGGTGCACCGACCTTTGCAATTGGTATGGCGCATATCATTACCGAAATCTTTAATAACCGAAATATGATGGCCTTTTGGTATCATTTTGCCATTTTATTTGAAGCATTATTTATTTTAACTGCGGTAGATGCCGGTACACGTGCTTGTCGCTTTATGGTGCAAGATACCGTTGGTATTGTGGTGCCTGCGGTTAAAAATTCGAGCTCATTTGTGGGTAACTTAATTGGTACTGCAGTGGCTGTAGCAGGTTGGGGCTTCTTCGTCTATCAGGGCGTGGTTGATCCATTGGGTGGTATTAACAGTTTATGGCCACTCTTTGGTATTGGTAACCAAATTTTAGCTGCTATGGCGCTGATGTTGGGCACGGTCATTTTATTTAAAATGAAAAAAGAGAAATATGTTTGGGTCACCATTATTCCAACCGTATTTTTATTCGTGACGTCAATGACAGCGGGTTGGCAAAAGATTTTCCACGACAATCCAAAAATTGGCTTCTTGGCTCAAGCTGACCGTTTTAATGCGGCCATTGAGCGTAATGAATTACTTGCACCTGCAAAAACCATGGCAGAAATGCACACGGTGGCTTTGTCCAATCAAATCAATGCAGCTTTGTGTGCCTTCTTTATGATTGTGGCTTTTGTGATGTTATTTGCAGCGATTAAAGTGGTTCGCCGTGCTTTAGCGAGTCCTGTACCAACGGTAAATGAAGCCGAAGCGATTTATAAAGATCCGGAACAGATCGTGGCACAAAAACACTAAGGAGGCGGCAATGAAACTGAAATTTGCCCAAGGTGGTAAGACGGTGATTTACAAGATCATTAAAATGACCATTATGTCGCAAAAGGAGTTGATTTTTAGCCCTAAAAATTGGTCGCGCATTGCTACGCTGTGGCAACGTTTACAGCAAAGTTTTCGCTTAATGGTCGGGGTGCCGGACTATGAAAATTATTTGGCACATATGCAACAGCACCATCCGGATTTAACCCCGATGGATGCCAAAACCTTCTATCGTTATTGTGTGGATGCACGTTATCCCTCTGCGGCAGGTGGCATGAAAAAGTGTCCTTGCTAGTGCCCAGCTAAGCGGATTAAAAAACACGGCCTACGGGCCGTGTTTTTTATGCTTAAAGAAGATGCACAGCGCAATAGATTGCCGATTGATGGGGAATTTGGGAAATGCTGAAAATCAGTGTATTTTAAAGAGACACTATTTTTAATTGGGGATAAAAATCAGTGATTTGGGGCACAAAAAATAACAACACTGTGTCAAGTTTGACCAGTGAAGCGCAACAGCAAAAAATTCAGCAGTTCTTAACGGCTATGAATGAGATGATTTTGGATAAGCCACAGCAAAATAAACTGGCTTTAGCCTGTTTAATGGCAGGTGGTCATGTGTTATTTGAGGATTTGCCAGGCCTAGGCAAAACCACTTTAGCCAGCAGTTTGGCTCATTTGGCGGGTTTACAGTTTCAGCGTATTCAATTTACCAATGACATGCTGGCCAGTGATGTGATTGGCATTAATCTGTTTAATCAAAAAACGCAGCAATTTGAGTTTAAACATGGCCCGATTTTTAGCCAAATTTTATTGGCTGATGAAATCAACCGTTGTAGTCCTAAGACCCAAAGTGCCTTACTTGAAGCCATGGAAGAGGGCTATGTTACAGTGGATGCGGTGCGCTATGCATTGCCACGCCCATTTTGGGTCATTGCTACACAAAATCCACTGTTCCAAAGTGGTACCTATGCCTTGCCTGAATCACAGTTAGATCGCTTTTTAATGCGGTTGTCGCTCGGCTATCCTTCTCGTCAAGCTGAGCAATTGCTGTTACAGCAGCAACCACGGCAACTGTTGTTACAGCAGCTCGCGAAAGTGTTTGATGGCGATGAAATTTTACAACTACAACAACAAGTTGAACATGTTCATCTGAGTGATGCCTTAATTGATTATGTCTTAGATTTGGCCGAACACAGCCGTAAAAACCGACATGGCTTGTCTACCCGTGGATTGTTAGCACTTAAAAAAGCTGCACAGGCCTATGCCTTGATTGAACAGCGTGATTTTGTCAGCGCAGACGATGTACAAGCTGTATTTGTGGCAGTCAGTGCACATCGTTTGGGATTAAGTGAACGTGATGCCCAAACGCTCATGCAGCAGGTTAAATTGCGCTAAGGAGCAGTCAATGCGAACGTTATGGCGAAAATGGGCAATGCAGCGGTTTTTATGGCAAGGCAGCAAACGCTTAGCGCAAAAAGATGTCTTAATTTTTTTGGACCGACCGGGCTATGTGTATGTGCTCTTAATGATCATTACCTTTATTGCCGGTATTAACTATGCCAACAACCTCATTTTAGGGTTTTGTTTTTTAATCAGTGCCATTTTATGTGTCAGCTTTTATATCACCTACAAACAGTTGCAAGGTCTAGAGATTGATCTGTCTTATGCTGAGCTCGGCCAAGTTGGGGAGGGGCTGTATTTGCACATTAATTTGCAACAGTCCTTACCACAGACTCGCTATTTATACGTACAGGCCGGAGAGCAAGAGCTGCGCATATGTATGCAGAATTTAAAGCAACAGCTTAAGGTCGAGTTCGAGCCTACCCAGCGCGGTCGATTTTATTATCCAGATCTCAAAATTCGTGCCGTCTATCCGTTTGGATTGGTCAAAGCATGGAGCTATATTGTGTTGCACAGACAGCTCTACAGTTGGATTGCACCGCGGCCGCACTTTTATGCCAATCAACATGCAGCGACACGACCAGAGTCCAGTCTAGACGAATTTTATGAGCTTAAACATTATCAAGCAGGAGATGCCTTGAGCCATGTGGCCTGGAAACAATTGGCGCGGGGACAAGGGATGTATGTCAAAGTGTTTGAGCCACATCAGCACAGCACACACGTGGAGATTGATTATGCACGGCTACCTGCGGCCACCCATGAGGACAAGCTGAGCCTTATGATGGGTTTGGTCGAGCAATGTGAACAGCAGCAACATGCTTATAGTTTACATTTGCCGCGGCAGCGTTTGGCACGCGGTCAAGGGCTGAGCCAATTGCAACAGGCCAAACGCCTGTTGGCGGAGGCCTAATGATGCCGCAATCCATTCGTTGGAGCATTGTGATCACCCTCAGTGTGATCTTGCTGACACAGGCAATGTTTACACCTATCAGTCTAGTATTGTTATTGCTGGGGATGCTTGGGGTGTTTCATCACTTTTTGAAACATAAAAAAGCACTGCCCAAATGGCCAATTTTTGTGCTGTTATGTGTGGCATTGGGCCTGATTTACCTGCAATACGGCACCTTTTTGGGGGTACAAGCAGGTGTGGCGATTTTGCTGAGCTTTTTATTTGCCAAAGCTTTAGAAACCAAAACAGCACGTGATTTGGTGGTGCTATTTAATTTTGCTTTGTTTGTCAGTGCCAGCAGTTTTTTATATAGCCAAAGTTTATGGGTCAGCTTAGCGGTCATTGGTTGCTTAATCAGTTGCTTTATCGGTCTATATCGCTTACAGCATAGTGCGTTTGATGCTGTGGGGGGGACAGCTTCGAATCGACAGGATCTGAAACAGGTTTTGGCCTTCATTGCCTATGCTTTACCATTTTTTGTGTTGCTGTTTTTGTTTTTCCCTCGTTTCCCGCCGTTATGGCATATTCCAATTGCCCATGATCAAGCCACAACAGGGCTGAGTGATCAAATGGCACCTGGGGATATTGCACAGCTGTCGCAATCCAGTGCTTTGGCCTTTCGTGTGGTGACTGATTTAAAACAGCTACCACCGAGAAATCAGTTATATTGGCGGGCCATGGTGTTGGATGATTACCAAGCCCAACGTTGGCACAGTGCGGCTGAAAATAAGTACACGTTGCCTTTTCAGGCTGATGCTGAGGTTAAAGGCCTAGATTATCAATATATTGCTGCTGATCCACAGCTCGAATGGATCATGGGCTTAGAAAAGTCGGTGCCGGTGAGTCAAGGTCTCGCCATGCAGCCCGATTGGGGGATTCGTTATCATCATGGGCGCCGCGCCAAAGCAAAACCTTTAACCTTACGTTGGATTGAAACGGGGGAGTGGCAACGTTCAGACCTGCAACAACAGCAAGAGCGACAACGCAGTCTAACGTATGACAAGCAGTTTGACCCTCAAGCACAGCAGTTTGCACAGCAGCTGTATCAACACAGTGGACAAGACCCCAAGCGTTATGTGGCACAATTATTAGACTGGTATCAACAGCAAGGCTTTCAGTATAGCTTAAGTCCGGGCAAGCTCAATCAACATCATAT
>CAVBYE010000039.1:0-20378 GCA_963599285.1 Bacteroidaceae bacterium
CTAGTGGCATAACACCAGTTGCTGCAGCGAACGCTACAAGACCAGAACCTGCTGGGAATGAAATACCAATTGGGAAACGAGTATGCGAGTCACCACCAGTACCTACTGTATCTGGAAGAAGCATACGGTTTAACCAAGAGTGGATAATACCGTCACCTGGACGTAGAGAAACACCGCCACGGTTCATGATGAAATCAGGAAGTGTGTGGTGAGTAGTTACGTCAACTGGTTTTGGATATGCAGCTGTGTGACAGAAAGATTGCATTACGAGGTCAGCAGAGAAGCCTAGGCATGCTAAATCTTTAAGTTCGTCACGCGTCATTGGACCTGTTGTATCTTGAGAACCAACAGTTGTCATCTTAGGTTCGCAGTATGTACCAGGAAGTACACCTTGACCTTCAGGAAGACCACAAGCACGACCAACCATCTTCTGCGCAAGCGTAAAGCCTTTAGCAGTCGCAGCAGGTTGAACTGGTGTGCGGAACAATGTAGATGGCTCAAGACCTAAAGCTTCACGCGCTTTAGCAGTTAAGCCACGACCAACGATTAAGTTGATACGGCCACCAGCACGAACTTCGTCAAGAAGTACTGGAGTCTTAAGTTCAGCTTCAGCAATTTGCTCGCCGTTCTTAGATGCAGTTACTTTTGCAGCAGCGTGATCGATGTTAAGAACGATTTCGTCGCCCATGTTCATGTTTTGAACGTCGATTTCAACTGGTAACGCGCCCGCATCTTCCATTGTGTTGAAGAAAATTGGAGCAATCTTAGAACCTAAGCAGTAGCCGCCATCTTTCTTGTTTGGAATGTGTGGAAGGTCTTGACCGAAGAACCAAAGTACAGAGTTGGTTGCAGATTTACGAGATGAACCTGTACCAACAACGTCACCTACGTAAGCAACTTGGTTGCCTTTGGCGATCAATTCTTTGATTTGGTTTAATGGACCAACTTCACCAGGAACTTCTGGGTTGATACCGTCACGAACGTTTTTAAGCATTGCATTCGCGTGTAACGGAATGTCTGGACGGCTCCAAGCGTCTTGTGCAGGTGACAAGTCGTCTGTGTTGGTTTCGCCAGTAACTTTGAAAACTGTAAGTTTGATTTCAGCAGGAACGTCTGGACGGCTTGTGAACCATTCAGCGTCAGCCCAAGACTGAAGAACTGCTTGTGCATTTGCGTTACCCGCTTTTGCTTTATCAGCAACGTCGTGGAATGCATCAAATACAAGTAGTGTTTTCTTAAGTGCTTCAGCTGCAAGTTCTGCAAGCTCAGCGTTGTCAAGAAGGTCAACTAAAGGTGCTACGTTGTAGCCACCAAGCATAGTACCTAATAGGTAAACCGCGCGTTCTTTAGAAACTAATGGAGACGCTGTTTCACCTTTTGCCAAAGCAGCTAAGAAAGCAGCTTTTACGTATGCAGCTTGGTCAACACCCGCTGGTACACGATTTTCAAGCAAGTCAACTAAGAATGCTTCTTCACCTGCTGGTGGATTCTTTAATAATTCAACTAATGCAGCTGTTTGAGCGTCATCAAGTGGCTTCGGTGGGACTCCGAGTGCGGCACGTTCTTCAACGTGTTGGCGGTAAGCTTCTAGCACGGTGTTATTCCTCTTTTTTAAAAAATTACTTATGATTTCCTGCTGTAGCCAGCTTCATAAATAATATGGACAACAAAATTTTACTAAAATTCGAGGTAAAAGTTAATGCAAGTAAAGTATTTGTTTGTGATGCTCATTATTTTATATCTAAATGATGACCAAATCGTTTAAGCAATGAACGATTTTAACCATCTAAAGCAACATGCTCTACTTTAGCCCAAGCTTTTGTCTGAAAGTTAGCCATAAAAAAGACAACAGAATGTTGCCTTTTTCCCATAAAAAAAGATATTCCACCTTAGTGGACAGTGGTTGACTTCAAATACTGCTGTAATTTTGTGCGGCAGCCTTCAAACTTGACCGTCATTTCATCTTCATGCAGCAGGTCTACATCACCTTGCGCAAAAGAAATACTCACCGTATAGCGCTGCTTTTGGTGGTCTAAACAGTCACGTAAAATCACGTGATCACCGACACTGAGCACATAATGCCCCCCACCAATCACCATTACCCCTTGTGCATCTTCCAACAAAAAATCATCGTTATGTAAATAGCCCACGACTTGCATAGCTTTGTCCTTATTGTTGTTGTCTTCAGGTTATTATTCCAAATCTCACTATGCTTTGCTAGTTTTTGACTATGGCTTTCCTGTCACAAGATGTGTATAAAAAAACCGCTCACAAAGAGCGGTTTAAACTTAAAACGGCTTATATTCTGGAATTTCAGTGAACGGTGTTGCTTGGCAACGTTGGGTCACTTCAGCACGCAGTTGTTCACGGCTTTCGCTATGGTTTTCATTAATGCGTGCATCAGGCAAAGCATATACTTGTTCAATAATCTCAAAAATAAATGTTTTGGTGGTTGGATCTTCAAGCTTATCTGCATGCTCAATGGCTGCTGCTTTTTCGATGCCATTTTGACGATCGAGTAAAATGGTGCGCGCTGCATTGCCCACACTCTTACAATACCCCTGCCATTGCTGCTCAGGGGTTAAAGGTGCTTTTTCTGCACAACCGACCAAGGCCATTACCGCCGCGATTGCCCATAATTTTTTCATGACTATCTCCTCATCAGGCCCTCATGATAATGCAATCATGGGGTGAGTAAAGCCCTGACTGCAAAAAGCCTGCCTGATGTGTATATGCTGCTTAGAATTTCCAATGATAGAACATATCAATGGCGCGCTCGAGCGACTGACTTGCCTCTAAATACACCCGTTGATTCATTTGATAACGCAAGGTGAGTTTATTGACCGGTGTAAACACCCCCACGCCATAGCGAATAAATAAATCTGGGGTAATGTAGCCGGTCACAGACACTTGGGTATCATCCCCGGTGCCTTGTGCATCTAGCGCTAAACCACTCAAGCCAAAGCTTCGTCCAATTTGATTGGTCAGTGCGCGAGTGCCGCCAAGGCCCATACTAATGCCGGCCGCGGCAATGGTATTGTTCACATCTGACTTAAAGCCTGCTGTTTGACTTAGGCTGCTGCTACCTTGGTTAATTTGACCACTAATGAGTGCATTCAATGCCTCTTGCTCTGACAGCCCCGCATCGTTATAAATTTGAATATTCGGGGTTGTTGCCGTGCCGGTGACCTGCACACCAATGGCACTGCCTTGTACCATTTTATTGGCATCAATATCTAAAGTCGGATTACTCAGTGGGCCATTAAAACGGGCAATGGCACGGGTTAAATCGAGGCTTTGGCCATAGGCTTCAATTTTTACCCGTTTAGAAATACCAATTGCACCATGGGCACGCATGGCCGTTTCTAAATTGTATTGCGTCAGTTGTACTCGACCGGCCAACGGAATACGACTGTCAAAGCCTTGGAAAATCACTTGATCGCCCAAATCAACCAAAATTCCAGCACCAATGCGCCACGGTTTTGCAGCCTGTAGTACTTTGAGTTGATCTTCACCCTCGCGCACAATACGCACATCAGAGGACACATTCACCACCGGTGCCGAAGGCTCTGGCATAGAAATCAGTGCCCGTGGAATATGTACTTTACCGTTAACATTGACAACACGACTGTTGGGCAAGACTTCTAAATCAAATTCAGGATCAACCACCGCAGTAATCAGCGGGGCTTGACGAATCAAGAGGTCATCCCCTTTGAGTTTGAGTTGAATACGTGGCTCATTGCGCCAATCCACTTGACCCGTGAGATGTCCGACGCCACGGCCACTGTTAAAGGCACCATTAATGCTGGCGGTGTTTTGAGTAATCGAAGAATACAGTTGAATATTGCTCAGATTCACCGGCAGCGAGATCATACTGATCGCACCATCTTTAAGACGTAAGTCACCACTAAATTGCGGTGCTTGTAAGCTGCCCTGAATGCGACCCGCAAAGGACAGATTGCCCCCAATGCTACGTACATCTTGAATAAAAGGTTTGGCAATTTTTAAATCAACTTGATCGACCGCCACTTCACCGCGCATGGCTTTGTTACTGCTATAGGGATCAATCACCACATTGGCATAACCGGTACCAATTTCTTTGGTTTTCACATCTAAACGTAACTGCAGCCCATCTGTAACGCTTTTGGCCACTAAAGCCACCCGTTCATAGCCAATTTTAGACAGGGCGCTGTTTTCTTCGCTACTGTCTAAGCCAATACTGCCATTTTCAGTCAGCAGGCGAGCATCTAATTTTGGGCGCTGCCCTTGGGCCCATGCTGCTTTGGCATAGCCATTCACTTGGCCGGTTAAATCTAACCCTTCAGGCATAAACGCGTCAAAGTCACTTAAACTGACATTACGGACTTGCAGCGACACGTTGCCTTGGCTTGGACTAACCTTCAAGGCTTGATCTAAACACAGTTCGCTGTTTTGACTGCTCCAGCAATGTGCGCCCACTTGTAGCTCTTGACGCGCAGCATAAAAACGCACAGCCGCATGCTGCTGTTGCTTAAGTTGAGTCCGGAGCGAATTAAAGTCACCGTATTGAATTTGTCCAAGCCAATCATTTTGTGCATTAAAGCCTCCTGCCAACTGTACGTTAAATAGACTGAGTCGGTTTTGGGCCTGTAGTTTTAAGACATGGGCATTGTAAGTGCCCATTAAGGAGACATTGCCTTGCTGAATTTCACGCCCACCAGCATTGAGCCCCTGTAGTGAAGCTGTTAGTACCGTTGCGGTGGTCATTGAGGTCGGCAATTCACCTTGCAAACGCATTTTTTGAATACTGATCACATCGTTAAAAGCAAATTGATCGACCGCCAAATTGGCTGTGGCTTTGAGACGTGGTTCAAGTTGGAATTTTAAATCGCCATATACACGGCCTTTCAGCCCCGGATATAACCCCGCCAATGCAGGTGCATCCACACGCATATTTAACTGCTGAGCATTGCCCGTAGCCTGCAATTGGTTATTGGCATAGGTCAAATACAATTGATTGGCTTCAAATTTTTCAGGTGCCAAGTTGCCTTGGGCATCTTGTTTCAACTGCAGTGCCAAGTTGCCCTGCCCACGTACCGGTTGCCCATTCAGTTGGCCCGCAATATTTAAACGCTGCAATTCAATTCGTTTGAATTTCTCCGACCAAGTGCCTTGGGTCGTGACATTGCCGGATACTTCCCCCTTAACCGTACTGACAAAATATTGCGGTCTAAAGCGAACTAAGGCGCTATTCAAGTTCCACGCAATGCCATCGGCGAGATTGACTTGCCCTTGGGCCAGAATTTTACCGGCGATCCCGTCATGCTTAAATTGGGCAATATTGAGTAATTCAGGTGTGCCTGAGAGCTTAAATTGTAAGCCACCTTTGGAAATTGGCATGGCACTGGCATCTAAATCACCATCATAATTGACCGCAAAACTCTTAAATGCTCCACCCGCTTCAGGAGAATCAAACAACAGTGCTGCAGTACTTTGACCGGTCAAACGCACCGTTTCCGTTTGCCCTGCCATGCGCCCGAATAACTGAATATTTTGCAGTTGAATAATCTGCTGATTAGGCTGAGCATAACCACTCACTTCAAGTTGACCATTTAAGCGATCGATCGGTAAGGCTGCAACCATAGAGCGAGGGTCAAAGTCTTTTGGGTTTAACTGTGCAGACCAACGCAACGGCTGTTGTTCGGTGGGCAATTGCACTTGGGCTTGGCCACGCAATTGGCTTGACCCCTGTTGGTACTCGAAGCGTGGCACAGTTAAGCGCGCATCTTTTAGCTCTAAATCTGCTTGATATTGGCCTGTGGCTAAAAAGCCTTGTGGATGTTGAGTTAATGCGGTGTTGACCTGTATATGCTGTGCCTGTTCTAGAAGCTGAATTTTGGCATTACCGGCTGCGCTATTGAGCCAACCAACATAAGGCACTGCACGATTCATATTCCGCCAGCGCACATCAAGCTGCATCGGTTCAGGCTTGGACTGCTGTACCGATGTTGCATCTTGATCGAGTTGCAGCTGCCAAGCCTCATAACGATCAAAATCAACATCTGCACTCAGGTGGAGGCCATTTTCGAGGCTGCCTTGTGAGGCGATTTTGGCATCTAGATCTGGCGGAAGAAATTCTCGGATTGCTTCAGGGATCAACGCATGCTGACGATTCAACCCTGCAACTGTGCCCTTTGCTGCCCACGTTACCTGATCCTTCCACCCCACACGCCCAGCGAGTTGTGCTGTACCATCGAGTACATCAGCCGTCAGTTGTTGGATATTCAATTCATTGACAAAGTCAGTCGACATGTGCGCCTGATACTGCCCCTTAGGAATATCTTTACCCGACAGATCAGTATTCAGATCAATATCAAACCCCTGTGCATTGCCCTTAAACTTGGCCAGCCCTTGTTCAATCAGCAAAGCTTGTTCTGGTAAAAAAGGCAGATGATAGTGATCAAATTTGAGCGCACCAAACATAGGTACACTCGCACGCATCGGGTGAACCACTACCCAACCGCTCAATAAATCAGGATTATAGGTGGCCACACCTGCTTGAATCGTGTCCAAGGTCCCGGTTGCGGATACATCAATATCGTGAATCCCCAAACTGTCATTCAGCGCAGGTAAATTAATTTTTCCAACCACATTGAGGGGGTATTTGTCCGAGAAATCAATATACCCTGAGGCATTTTTAATCGCCAAATAACCCATATCAGCTTGTGTATGGCGAAACTTTAAGTGTGTTCCTGACCACAGCGCGTCGTGAATCACAATATCTGAAAAGGGGACTTGAGTGCCTGTAGCGGTCTCAATCAACAGCTTGTCTAAATCTAAATAATCAACCCGCAATTCAAATGGCAAGCGAATTTCATTAAATTTGAAGGGTTCATCGCTTGGTGGCGTTTTGGTGGTAATTTTAAGATTATTCACTTCAGCACGACTTAAGTGAATTTCTTTGTGCAAGATGGCACGCCATCCTAAACTCACGTCTGCACGGTCCAATGCCACATTGACTGAGGCCAAATTCACCGACACATTGCGTAAAATGATGCCGCGCCATAAATTACCCGCTTCATATTGATACTGAATAATCTGCTGACGTTCGAGCACCCGATCCAGTAAAAATTTACTGCCGGTATTGGTGGTAAACATTAAGACCAATGCCGCAGCCAACAGCAATAAGATCAGGAAAATCGACACCACCAGATTACGCAAGGTATTTTGCTGCTTGGATGTTGGGGCTGTTTGCTGTTCTACATCAGGCATAAGAAGTGAATAACCTCAATGTTATAATTGTGGACCAATAAAGAAATGAACACGAATCGGATGGTTATCGTCTGATAATCCTGATGCTACATCAATACGTAATGGACCAATAGGTGATGCCCAGCGTACCCCTAATCCCACACTGTATTCGGTGTCGTTGCTGAAGTTTTCATTGTAGGCATTACCAAAGTCAGTGAACACGGCGCCGCGCCAACCAGGTTTAAATTGATAGTTATATTCTAAAGAGCCCACCGCCATGGCTTGGCCACCAATTTTATAGCCATCTTCTTCAGGCGACAGACTCTTATAGTCAAAACCGCGTAGAGTTTGGTCACCACCTGCAAAATAACGTAAGTTGTACGGCACATCTTTAAAACTATCGCTAAAGATATAGCCGACATGGGCACGGCCCACAAATTGGTGATTGGCATTATTGCCCACTGAATACATGGCATTCCATGCGGCATTGACAATCGCCATATCGGTGTCACTGAGTAATTTTTCTGTGCCCAGTTCGACTTTATACAATTGGCGAAAACCTTTTTTGGGATTTAAGGCAGGATCTGCATACAGACGAGAGAGCTCATAGCCCACAAGTAAGGATTCTTGTTCACCATTGCTGATAAATTGCTCAGGCTTTTCAATACTGTTGTCTTGGATACCCGTTTCAGTTAAGCGGTCTAAGCGGTAACGTAAACCAAAGATATGTTGCCAACTTTTCTGCGGGTCTTTAATAATACGGTCAACCCCTGCAACCCCAGATTCAATAATCAAACCACCGGTTTCAGAGACATTGTTACGTTCTTCGCGCTCATAACCGCCCACCACGCTGATGTAATCATGCAATGGATGTAGATACGGTATGTTATAGCGCCCATCGATGGACTGACGTATTTCTGACAACTCTAAGTTGGCATCAAAGGAGTGGCCACGGCGGTTGACAATAGCGCGGCGATACTGTGCACGTAAACGTGCACCCGTATCGGTCCCATAGCCCACACCTGCTTCTAAGCTGTTTAAGTTGTCGGCATTTAAGGTCACAATCACCGGTACCATTTTTTCATCACGTGCACGCTGCTTTAATTGATCGAGTTTATTAAAGCTATCTTGACCATCACGGGTTAAGGTTTCAGGCGTGCTCTCGTCTCTGCCGGCAAACTGACTTTCATCGGCCACCGTTTGTGGCTGATCATTGCTGGCAATACGGGTTTTAGGTTGAGGTTCGACAGCTGTAGCCGACAACTGATGCTGCTGCAATAGCGCCTCAATGTCTGGTGCGAGCTCTTTTTCACCTTCTACAGGGTCGGGAATTACCGCTTCAACCAAACTGAAGTTAAAGTAACGGGTGTTGGTTAGGTTATTGGCCAAACCATTGACACGCCATTGGGTATAGTCATCCCCCGGCTGCCACGGCACCATTTTTTCCAATACATCCCTATCTAAAGGAAAATCCTGATCGGGCTGGCTCATTTTAAATTCAGGCTTGGCCAACTGATAACGCTCACCGGTTTCATAGCGTAGCTGAATATCCGCTTGGTCTTGGGGCAAGGCCACCCGTACATCATGCAAACGCCAATAGCCATCAAAATAGCCATTATTACTGGCTGCAGTATTAATACGTTCTTTGTTCAGTTCATACAATCCATGATCGAAAATATCACCCACTTGTAACTCAGGCAATAAACGGACCAATTGGAACTGTGAATGCATGCGTCCAAGTCCACTAAATTCAATATTTTGACTGTTGACCAAGACTGGGGTATTGGGCTGTACTTTGACCAACACTTGTTCTGAATCATTGGCCACGCGTTCAAAGCTGAAACTGGCATTGTAAAAGCCCACAGCCTGTGCCGCCTGTTGCGATAAACTGCGCAGCTGTGCAGTTGCGGTATCAAATTCCTGCAAGGCCTCTTGGGTAAAGCTGGATAATTTCGCTTCAAGATTATTTTCTAAATTGAGTAATGCCGCACTATAGGCCGCATCCGACAGCCCTTCAGGACGAGCACTGGCCTGCAACTGAATCACGGCACGAATTCGCGGCACTTGTGCAGCATTGAGGTCACGGGCTGGGCGCACACGATTCAACAGTCGTTTAAACACTCCCTCGGACTCTGGCGTTGGACGCACTTGCACGGCTGTATTGGGTAAATATGCCCCGGTTTCATTGGCTTTGACCACAATTTCACGATCGGCACGAATACTTTGGCTAAGTGCATCCACATTCACAGGTGCGGTATTAATTTCCACCAATTCTTGTTGTGTGGCATCTTGAACCACCCACTCATTTAGCGACTGTGCCATCGAAACTTGAGCTTCAGCTTTGGCCTGTTCAGCCACCTGATAAATTTGCTTGACCATCGCATCGTCAATTCCATCGATCTCTAGCTGTTCTAAGTCGTCAAATTCAAGCGGCTTTAAGGCAACTTGAGACGACTGTACAGGCTGTCCATCTGGTAACAACATCTGCTGAGGGCCCATGACGGTGGGGACTGGTTGTGCAAAGCCATAACTACACACACTCAGCAGCGTTAAACTACATAGCTGTAAATAGGGCTTGCCTGAGCACCATCGCGGTACACTCAGACTCAGTGCTGATTTGTGAAATTGTTTTTCGGCAAGCATACACAACTCGAATGGATTTAATATTTGTAATGCACAATCACAATGTGCTTAGGTTTCTGTGTTTTTGTCACCTAAACTGTAAAAATATCATACATGATTTTATTTGTAATTTAACATGTGACCAACATTTCTTAAAATAATCCAATCAAGCCAAATCTTATGCAAAAAAATGAATCTTTATTCGGCTCACGGCGTTTTTTACCCATGTTCGCCACCCAGTTTTTTGGTGCACTCAATGACAATGTATTTAAACAAGCATTGTTGTTGGTGATTACCTATGGTTGGATTGCTCAGCAAGGTGCTGTCAGTACCTTAAATAACTTAGCTGCGTTGTTGTTTATTTTGCCCTACTTTATTTTTTCTGCCACAGCGGGCCAAATCGCCGACAAATATGAACGTGCCCAATTGGTACGGTATTTAAAAATCGGTGAAATCATCATTATGCTGCTCGGCACCGTGGGTTTTTTATTGGGTCAGCTGTGGATTTTGCTGTTGGCACTGTTTTTAATGGGCACCCAATCGGCCTTTTTTGGCCCGATTAAATATGCCATTTTGCCCGAAATTTTAAAACCACATGAATTAATGTCGGGCAATGCCTTATTCCAATCAGGCACTTCAATTGCAATTTTGGTGGGTATGATCTTAGGCGGTGCAGTCATTGCAGCCTCACAAGGACAGCTGATTTGGATCAGTCTGACCGTTATTGTGATTGCTGTTTTAGGTTACATCTCTAGTCGGGCCATTTTACCGCAGCGTGTCAGCGCCAATGAACTCGAGGTAGATTGGAATTTCTTTCGAACCAGTATTCAAACCTTAAAATATGCCAAAAATTTGCCCCTCGTATTTACCATTTTGCTTGGAAACTCGTGGTATTGGTTCTATGGGGCGACCTATCTGACGCAAATTCCACAGCTCACCCAACAACATTTGCACGGTTCAGAAAATGTAGTCAGTTTACTGCTAACCTTGTTTTCCGTCGGGATTGGCGTCGGTTCATTGCTGTGTCGTAAATTAGGTGGACATGAGGTCAATATCAAAATGGTGCCGCTCGGCGCACTTGGCCTCACCTTGGGCGCTTTATATTTGGTGTTTAGCTTATCGATCATTGAACCAAGCGTCGGTGTCATCTTGGGTCTCGCGGATGTGTTTCAACAAGGCCTTGCCTATTATCATGTCATGGCGGCAGTGACGATCTTAGGGGTCAGTGGCGGTTTTTATATTGTGCCACTGTATGCCATGATGCAGGCCTATTCACCGCGTTCACACCGCGCGCGCGTTGTGGCAGCAAATAACATTCTCAATGCGGTATTTATGGTGTCTTCGGCCATTTTTTCGATTATGATCTTAAGTATCTTACAGTTAGATCTACGGGTGCTGTTTAGCCTCACTGCCGTGTTGAGTGCCTTATTTAGCATTTGGCTGTTACGTCGCCTAAAAACACAATTGGCCACTGCACAGGCCACTTTAGAGGATTAATTTATGCGTCACTATACTGGCGTCGACAAACTGATTCATTCATTTGACCAAGCATTGCGCAGTTTGGTGCCAGGTGCTACCGCAGCACAGCGCCCTAATCCGGCACAAGAAAATCCAGCCCCTTTGGCGGTGACTGAAGCACGTCATGTTGCGGGCTTAATGCGGGTTAATCATAGTGGCGAGGTCTGTGCTCAAGCGCTGTATCATGGTCAAGCGCTCACGGCTAAACTGCCAAGCGTGCGCTTAGAGATGCAACATGCCGCAGAAGAAGAACAGGATCATTTGGCTTGGTGTGAAGATCGTTTAAAAGAACTCGACAGTCACACCAGTGTGTTAAATCCCGTCTGGTACAGCCTCTCCTTTGGCATGGGTGCGCTAGCGGGTTTGGCCGGAGACCGCTACAGCTTAGGTTTTGTGGCTGAAACCGAGCGTCAAGTCAGCTTACATCTTGAACAGCACATTCGTGAACTGCCGCAGCAGGATCAACGTTCATTTAAAATTTTACAGCAAATGAATATCGATGAACTCCAACATCGCGATACCGCCTTAGCCGCAGGGGGCGTTGATTTACCCCTACCAGTGCGTATCAGCATGACCGCGATCTCTAAGCTCATGACCAAAACCAGTTATTACCTTTAAATAAAAAACAGCCCACATCATGTGGGCTGTTTTTTAAGCACTAAATTGCATCACCGGATAACGGCCTTGCGGCACATCATGCAATGCTGGATGCTGCCACAGCTCAGCGAGTGGAATTTTAACATCCACAGCCAGCGGTAATTTTTTCGCATTAAATTGCATGTCCGTTAAGTGCGGCCCCCAAGCAATTAAATCCAGATCTAAACTGATATGATGGGAAGGTCGCACCCGTCCTGAGGCCTGCTCAAGTGCTTTGAGTTGTTCGACTAAGCTTTCAACTGCCAGTTCTGAGTGTAACAGACACGCCGCATTCCAATAATCTGCACCCACCCCATCACGGCACGGAATTAAATAAATCGCAGAAAATTGCGTCTGCCCTAAAGCACATAGGTGCTGATAGGCCTGCTCAAAATGCTGTTCAGGTTGATCATTACTCGCGAGTGCAAGAGCGTACAGGGTGACGGTGGCGTTCAAGACGAATTCCTACTGAATTGGCTTGCGCGATAATGGCAGGCTTACGAATGGTGATTTTAATCGATTCAATCGTCGGATAGGTAGCAAAAAGCGCATCAATGACTAACTTTGCTGCATGTTCAATCAATTTTGGTGCAGCTTCAACAATCACACGCGTAGCAATGTCGCAAATTTCAGCATAATTGAGGGTATCCTCAAGTTCATCTGACGCACCTGCCGCCTCTAGACTGGTTTGAATATCTAAATCAAGCAGCAAAGGTTGAATAATTTGGCGTTCCCAATTAAAGCAGCCCACCACCGTGTCTACTTTTAAACCTTCAATTACAATCGCATCCATCAATGTCGCCATCCCACTATAAACAGGCTGCACTATAACTGATGCTGTGCCGAACAGCCAGTCTAGGTGCAGCATACTAGACGGGCATTGCCTTAAGCCCTGCTCAAGCACTGAGCCTATTGCTTTAACAACACATTCGGATCGAGGCTTTGCACCATTTGCAGACGTTGATCGGCATAAATATCGGTATAAGGTGCCAGGACACGCATAAACCGATCGAAATACAACATTTGCTTAAATAACAAAGCAAAATCACGTGGGAAACGAATGCCATGACGCTCACCTACAGCCACGATGTCGAGCATAATGTCATTGAGATCAGCAGGATTGGTATTCATTAATTGCTGTGGATCGCTCAGCACCACTCCGCCAAACAAACGTTCTAAATCACTGGCTAAGCGCTGGGTGTCAATTTGTACTGCGGTCATGCCCATTTTGAGCATATTCTCGGCCATTGCAGGATAATCAGTTTGTTGTAGGGCATCCATAAAGGCCATGCATGCAGTCCATACTTCAGGTTTCAGCTGCCCCACAATACCAAAGTCAATAAAGCCAATCCGACCATCTTCAAGCAGCATTAAATTGCCGGCATGTAAATCGGCGTGGAAGCTTTTACACAGCATCAGACTGCCAAACCACGTGTTCATGGCGGTGATTAACACTTGAGAGGGGTCTTTTGCAACTTTTTGCACAGTTTCAAAGTCGGTTAAAGGCACACCATACAAACGCTGCATGGTTAATACACGGCGTGTTGAATACTGTGGATAGACTTTGGGCGCAGTGGCTTTTTGGTTCTGAGTCACGTTTAAATAGTTCACAAAATCTTCAAGATTTTGCGCTTCTTCAATAAAGTCAACTTCACGCACCATACGCACTTTAATTTCTTCGACAATATCCGCCAAAGAAGCAAATTTAACTTTAGGCACCGCTTTTTCTAGAATTTTTGCAGACCAATGCAACACATTTAAGTCAGTATGCAAAATGGTCGCCACGCCCGGCTTTTGCACTTTAAGCACCACATCTTCGCCTGTAACCAAGCGTGCTGCATGCACCTGTGCAATAGAGGCTGATGCCAAAGGCTGCTCGTCAATTGAGGCAAAAATTTCATCTAAACGACGGCCTGCAAATTCCTCTTCAAGCACCTGTTGTACATAGCTAAAGGGTAAGCTTGGCGTTTGGTCTAAACAGCCCTGAAACTCTTCGACGTATTCACGTGGAAAGAGTGATGGGGTACTGGCAATAAACTGCCCCAACTTAATATAAGTTGAGCCCAAGTCTTCAAAGGTTTCACGCATTAAGCGCGCATTATTGGGTTTTTCCGTTGCATATTTCAGCCCAGCTTTGGCTGCAATGACAGCGGTCTCGCCCATACGCGCCACAGAACGTAAGCCATCTAACACAATCTTTTTTTTCATAATGTCAGCGTCAAATCGAGTAAGTAAAACAGTTTAACAAAAAACCCCTTCCCTGTCTGAGTTGCATTTTTGCCGATTACTTTGCTAGTTGTGTGCAATGACTGTCAAGTGCAGCACTTTTCTTTTATAGTGCTCACTTGTTCTTGCCTTTAAGGAAGTGTCGATGTTGACTGCCGATTTTCCAGATACAATTTATGCCATCCAACATGTGGCGTTTGAAGATTTAGGCGCATGGGAAGATGTCCTGTATCAACATGGTTTTCGCGTACGCTACGTCGAAGCAGGTGTTGAAGATCTAACCCGTGCCCTGCAACACCCTGGCCTCACCATCATTTTAGGCGGCCCGATTGGCGTTGGTGACGTCGCAGACTTCCCCTTTTTAGCACAAGAAATTGAGCTTTTAACACAACGTTTAGCGCAAAACTTGCCGACGTTGGGCATTTGCTTGGGTGCCCAATTGATCGCCCATGCACTAGGTGCCAAAGTGTATCGCGGTGCAGTCAAAGAAATTGGTTGGTCAACTTTAGCGCTGAGTGCTGTTCAAAATCAACCTTTAAGCGCACTTGAGCATATTCCAGTTTTACATTGGCATGGTGACAGCTTTGAGCTGCCTGCGCAGGCTGAACATTTGGCCAGCTCTGCACTGTACAGCAACCAAGCATTCCGTGTGGGCAACCATATCTTAGCCTTACAGTTCCACGCTGAAGTGGCGCCAGAAAGTCTAGAAAAATGGCTCATTGGGCATCAAGCTGAACTGCGCCAAGCTGAAATTGACATTCCTGCACTGCGTGCTGCACACCAGCAATATGCCCCTGCCTTAGTCGATGCCTCTGCACAACTGTTTAGCCAATTCTTAAAGCAGCTGATCCAAGCATAAAACCTCAAAAAAGCATCCATTTTGGATGCTTTTTTATGCTTTACCTCTAAAGTGATCGACTTTAGAGTGCACCATGACCTAAAACTAAACCTTCACGGCGTGGATCCACCCCCCCGATATAGCGGGTTTTACCCTCAATATACTGTTGCATAATGCTTGATACGCCACTCGACTGTGCATTTCGATTCACCAAATGCCCTTTGGCTTCAAGTGCTTGTACCAAGCGACTTAAATCCAATTGTGGATTGGAACCATCTATCCCTGTGCTGCGGCTATTGGATGCCCCAAAGTTCAGTAACGATGCGGCTTGTTGTGGGTTTAATTGCCAATCAATGCCGGCCACAATATTTTTCACCACATATTGAATAATGGTCGCCCCGCCTGGTGAACCTGTGGCCATATAAAAGTCTTTACTGTCGTGGCCTTTGAATACTAGGGTGGGTGCCATGCTACTGCGTGGTCGTTTATTACCCTCAACACGATTGGCAATCAGACGTCCTTCGCTGTCAAACGCTTGCGCAGAAAAGTCCGTCAACTGGTTACTCAGCAAGAATCCATCGGTCATGTGGAATGAGCCCATACTCGCTTCAACGGTTGAGGTCACTGAAGCCACATTACCATAGGCATCGACAATGGTAAATTGTGTGGTTCCATGTTCAGGGGTCTCTGCCGTCCCTGCACTCACACCAAATTCCCCTGCGGCTGCAACGCCCATACTTTGATCCGCCTGAATCAGTGCACTACGCGCTTTTAAATACGCAGGGTCTAATAAACTATGAATACCCTGAGCTGGCAGCGGCACAAAGTCCGTATCAGCCACATAACGATCACGATCGGCATAGGCCAAACGCTCTGCTTCTGCAATCCAATGTACTGCCTGTGCTTGAGGAATCCCCCCTTCATTTTCGACCATCAACGGTGGATAGGCCGGTAAATCAAAGTGCGACAAAATACCTAAAGTTTGTGCCACAGCTATGCCACCCGATGATGGCGGCGGCATACCACAAACCGTGTACTCACGATACTGTGTACAAATTGCAGTACGTTTGAGCGCTTTGTAATTGGCCAAATCTTGGAGCGTCATTAAGCTTGGGGTAATCGGTGTTTGATTGGCATCATCTCCCACACTTTGACCCGCTTTGGCAACAATACGCGCTGCAATTGGCCCTGTATGTAGTGCATCTGCCCCCTGTGCTGCAAGTGCCTCAAGCGTTTTGGCATATTCTGGATTGGTCATCCATTCACCTACGCCACGTGGCTGGCCATCGGGATAGAAAAAGGTATGCATGGCATTGGCATCTAAAGCCAAATTGGCGGCATTGCTTGCAATGGCACTAGCCAAACGACCTGGAATACGAAAGCCTTGAGTGGACAAGTGAATCGCGTCTTGATACAAACTTGACCATGGCAACTTACCGTGTTCTTGATGCGCCAGCTCAAACATGCGCATCGTGCCCGGCACCCCAATCGAACGACCACTACGGCGGGTATTGGGTACAGGGGACGCAGAAGCTTGATCTGCCTGATCTTGGCGAGTGAGATAATAGGCGGTTGCAGCAGCAGGTGCGGTCTCACGCCCATCATAGGCCGTGACCTGTTGGGTCTTGGCATCGAAATACAGCATAAAGGTACTGCCGGCAAGGGTACTTGACTGGGGTTCAACCAAACCCAATACGGCCTGTACCGCAATTGCAGCATCAATTGCCGAGCCACCTGCTCTTAATACCTCACAGCCCGCTTTACTGGCTAAAGGCGTATTGGCCACCACCATATATTGATCTGCCACTTTGGCTTTTAAACCTAAACGGTAACCCGATGCCGGTTCTGGTGCCGCAGGATCACCGTGCTGGTCCGAGCCTACAATCACCTGTTGCCCCTGTTCAGTTAAGCTTTGGCAACTGTTGGGATTGCTATCTACTTTTAAGCCTTGACTAATAGGATCCTTATCATCGTCATTACACCCACTGAGTAAACAGCCTGCCATCGCGCAAGCGAGCGCCAACTTGGTCTTTTTCTGCATATATTGCCTATTGTTATAGTGATAGTTTTTTATTTGCGAAAACAACGCACTTTGATGCTAAAGCCTTTAGCACAAAGATGCAATTTCTTTCCCTATCTCAATATATAGCCATAAAAAAGCACCCGAAGGTGCTTTTGATGAGTTGCTAACCTTTAAGGCTGAGCGGCTGGAATAGTTGCTTCAGTGGTAATATTCACGGTGATTTTATCTCCAACATTGGGTACATAAGCCCCAACACCAAGGCAGAGCGGTTAAATGAGGTCGTAGCATTAAAGCCAATGGCCGGAATTTTTGCCATTGGGTGCTCACCTTGCTTATTTAACACCGCATCTAACACAACCGCTTTGGTCACATTTTTAATGGTTAAATCGCCTGTAATTTTGTACTTATTTTTGCCTAAGGCCTGAACTTTGGTACTTTTAAAGGTGATATTTGGATATTTTGCAGCATCAAAAAAATCAGCCGCTTTTAAATGTTCATCTAATGCAGTGACATTGGTGTTTAAGCTCGACAGCGGAATGGTCACATGTACAGATGAGTTGGCAGGCTTATCATTGTCCACCACAATTTTACCTTGAATGTCAGAAAAATTCCCCGATGGTGTAGAAAAACCAAAATGATTCCACGTAAACACGGTCGCCGTATGGGTAGGATCAATGGTATAGGTCACAGGTTTGGCAAGGCTGATTGCACTCGCAGAAAAAAGTGCTAAACCTAAACCCAATGTTTTCAATTTCATATTGTTATCTCGCTGTATATTTGAATTGCAGTGTAGCTGATTATCAAAATTATGCATTATCGATTGTAAAACAATATGTTGCATATATAGAACAATCTAACAAAGCTTATACAAAGCTAAAACTTGGTTTAATTCGCTTAGCTTTACACAAATTTACCAACGCAAATCAAAGCGATTTTTATTTTTTAGATTTATCAGTTCGATAAAACATGAGTCATTTGTTACGCAATAAAACACGTTGCAACTCTCCTTACACCTCTTTTACATAAGCTTACCTGTTGCAAACAGTATAGGGCTCTGTATGAATTTTATACTCATACAGTTTTAAAGCAAATGCATAACGATTCAATTTAAGGATAAAAATCGATGAGCTTATATGATATTTACAACAGCCTCAATCAAACCCAAGCAAAACCTGCACTGAGTATTTTTGTACCGACGCATCGTACATTTCCAGATAATGAACAAGACCCAATTGCGCTTAAAAATGCCTTGGCAGAAGCTGAAAAACGGCTATTAGAAGAATTTGATAAACGTGAAGTTGAAAGTATACTGAGCCATATTGAAGAAAAACTCACTGATCATGACCATAACTACAATCTAGACACACTCGCGATTTTTGCAACAGCAGACAGTGCCGAAATCCATAAATTGCCGTTTACCACGGTCGCTCGTGTGGTGATTGATGAACGCTTTGCATTACGTGAATTTTTACGTGAACTCAATAATGGTGTCGGCTACTATCTGCTCACCCTATCACGCAGCCAAGCACGTTTAATTGAAGCCTATAACGATACCGTAGTGCATGAATTTGATCACAACACGGAACTGCAAAATCCATCTTTTCCCATCAAAAATGACATTGGTGGCTCTGCCGACAAAGGCAACGATATTGCTGAAGACAATAGCTATAAAGAATATCTGAATCGCGTCGATAAAAGCGTACAAGAGATTTATAACAACAACAAACTGCCTGTATTTGTGGTGGCTGATAGCCGTACCGCTTCACTGTATGAACAAGAAGCCGACAACAAATCGATTATTGCAGCTAGTATTACCAACAGCAGCAACAATGATGGTGCTGCACTCGATGTCTTAAATGATGCACAAGAAGCGGTCAGTGAATATCGTCAAGCCCAACAACTTGCAGCGGTTGAACAAATCGGGCAAGCACGTGGACAAAACCTGTTACTTGAAGATGCCACACAAATTTATGCTGCTGCTGTCGAAGGTCGTCTGAGTGATCTCTTTATTAAAAAAGGCTATGTGCAACCTGCCAAAGTCGATGCTGAAAAATTACAAGTGGAGTTGACTGATGCCGAAGATCGTACAACCGATGATCTTGTGGACGATGTCATTGAAATCACGCTACAAAATGGCGGTCAATTACATTTTATTGCACCTGAACATTTCCCCGAAGATGCCAATCTTTTTGCAAAGACACGCTACTAATAAAAGCGCTCCTTGAGCGCTTTTTATATTTCAACGGCAGAGGAAATTCTGATGGACGCACAACAAGCACTTGAAAAAGCACTGCAAACCAAAACACCCAAAGATGTCGTCAGTGCCTTTTTATACAATACCCATAAAGACTTAGTCGCTCATGCTGCCTCACATTTGGTCGCAGAAGATGCGGTCTATACCTCACTTAACTTTAGTAATCCTGAACTGAAACAAATTGAACCGTGGGCAGGTACATCGACAGGCCGTGAGGTTTATGTCTATACCTTCTCTAATGTCGGGACTTATTGGCATATTGATGACTTTCAAATTACCGATCTGCTCTCAGAAGGTGAAACTGTGGCGGTCTTTGGTCAATTCACCTATACCTCTGTACATGCCAAGATTACCTTCACCTCGCCTTTCTCGATCAAAGCAACAGTTAAAGATGGCTTAATTACCTATTTCCAATTTATGGAAGATACCTATGCTTCGGCAGCATCTTTTCGCGTCGGTGGCGAGTGGATCATTCAGCAAGAGGCTGATCCAGCCAAAAACTTTACAGTATCGGATAAAACGGCATCAAAGTAGATAGCGTCTAATACGCTCTAAGCCATAAAAAAAGCCCCGCTTATTTGGGGCTTTTTGTCGAACGTCAATTACAGCTTTTCAACCAAAATACGGTCAATTTGCTTTAAACCTGAAGTCTTTTCACGGTTTTTACGACGTACTTTAATTTCCTTCTCTTCCGCCATGCTATCGAGCAGCAACTCTACCGCCACCATCGCTTCAAGCGGAAGATCTTCACCAATCCATTTTTGCTCACCTGCATCCATCAAAGTAATTTCATCACTGATTTGCTCATATAAACTCATCTTTCATCTCACTTCATTTGCATTGAACGATTGGTTATTTGCCTCCAACAGAATGGGGACAAACTTAGAAAATAAAAGACGCCCCAAACTTGGGGCGTCTTTTGAAGACTGTTAATCTAAAAGATTAAGCAGTAATTTCTTTTACAGCTGCAACAACGGCTTCAGTGGTAATACCGAAGTGTTGGAACAAATCTTTTGCAGGTGCAGATTCAC
>CAVBYE010000040.1:0-20121 GCA_963599285.1 Bacteroidaceae bacterium
TCAATATATTCCGTTACCACGGGGTCGTTAATAGGGATCAAAAGCCCCAGCGGGGCTTTTTGATTCCATCCATAAAAAAAGCCAGTGTAAACACTGGCTTTTTTCTATTTAGAACAACTTAGTTTTCTTGTTGAATTCCTGCAACGACCCAATCTTGTTGAGAACCAGCAGGTTTAACAAAGTGCCAAATTTCGCTAAATTGTTGCGCTGAACTATGCAAATCTTCTGTCACCATGCCCGTGAAGCGTACGCTGACAATGTATTGACCATTTTCAGTCGCTGATTCAACCACCATTGCATTGAGATTCGTGAACTCAGCAACGTCTTGATCTTGGTTGGCCATAATGTCGTTGTACATTGACTGGTAAAGATCAGGCGTTAAGTAACGTTGAATTTCACTGATGTTACTTGCGGTATTCATAGACTGAATATGGTTAAAGCGTTGACGTGCAATGCGTAAGAATGCCGCTGGCTCAGTACCATCGGGTAACTGTTGACCACTGTTGGTATAAGCTGCACCAAATGGCGCTTGAGCTGCAGGTTGACCAAAAGGTGCTTGAGGTGCTGAACCTCCCACATTTTGTCCAAAGATGTTGTTGTTACTGCCAGCTGTTGGCGGTGTTTGACCAAATGGCGCACTTGCTGCGCCATTGTTTGGTGCATATGGATTAGAAGCTAGTTTTTTTTTTGCGCCCATTTTACGGAAGATAAAGAACGCAGCTGCAGCAGCTAAAAGAATCCAAATCCAGCTTGGAATACCGCCTTTTTCTTCTTCAACAGGTGCAACTTCAGAAGAAGCAACCTGTGCTTGAGAAGCGGCAGGGGTGTCATCTGCAAGTGCATTCGCAGCTACAGCACCAATTGCGGCACCTGCAACACCAGCGGCAACCATACCACCTACACCTGGACCAGACTTTTGTTGAACTGGAGCGGTTGCGGGTGCGACAGGTTGTTGAGCAGGTGTAGCTTGACGTGGTTGTTGATAAGTTTGCGCAGGGGCTGCTTGACGGTTCATACCATGACTTTTACCACTACCCGCACGTTTTGCTTCCGCCATTGGAGCAACCAAAAGAGCAGCAGCTAAAATACCTGTGATCAAACTACGCTGTCGAACTTCCATTAAACTATCCTTTAAGATCTAAAATAAGAGTAAATTACTACACTGTATTTATGCAGTCATTTCCATGGAATTTCAATAACAAATATATATTTTTTTATTGCCACAGCCCCTGAATGTACATTTGTTTAGCACAGTTCTTCGCTTAAGCGCATCGCTTCACTGAGCGCCTCATGTAAACGTGCCACTGCAATAATATTCACCCCAGGGATTTCTTTTTGTGGTGCATTGCCACGTGGTAAAATAATGTGCTTAAAGCCATGTTTAACCGCTTCTTTTAAACGTTCTTGGCCATTGGGCACAGGGCGAATTTCACCAGATAAGCCCACTTCACCAAATACTGCCAACTGTTGTGGCAAGGCTTTGGTGCGAATACTTGAGGCGCAGGCGAGCAATACGGCTAAGTCTGAGCCTGTTTCGGTAATTTTTAAGCCGCCGACAATATTCACGTAGACATCTTGCCCCGATGTTTGTACCCCACCATGACGATGCATGACTGCAAGTAGCATATTGAGTCGATTTTGTTCTAAGCCCAAGGCCACACGACGTGGTTGACCATGTGCATCATCGACCAAGGCTTGTACTTCGACCAATAAAGGACGTGTACCTTCACGGCTAATCATGACAATAGAACCGGGAATGGCTTCATCATAACGACTTAAGAAAATCGCCGATGGGTTGGCCACTTCACGTAAGCCCTTGTCGGTCATGCCAAACACACCCAATTCATTGACTGCACCAAAACGGTTTTTAACCGCACGAATCATACGGTAACGTGAATCAGATTGGCCTTCAAAATACAGTACGCAGTCGACCATATGTTCAAGTACACGTGGGCCTGCCAACGAACCTTCTTTAGTGACGTGTCCGACAATAAACAAAGCTGTACCGCTATTTTTGGCATAACGGGTTAAAATTGCAGCAGATTCACGAATTTGCGATACACCGCCCGGTGCCGACTGCAAGCTTTCGGTGTACAGGGTTTGAATGGAGTCTAAAATTGCCACAGCAGGACGCTGTTGTGCCAACACCTCGCAAATGCGTTCTACACAAGTTTCCGCCATGACTTTGAGCTGATCGGTGGCCAAATCGAGGCGCTGCGCCCGTAAAGCAACTTGAGAGAGCGATTCTTCACCGGTGACATATAAAGCCGGACTTTGTTTAGAGGCCATATGTGTTGCAGTTTGCAGCAAAATTGTGGACTTACCAATGCCGGGGTCACCACCAATCAGCACCACAGAACCTGTGACTAAGCCCCCACCTAAGACCCGGTCAAATTCGCCAATACCCGTGGCCAAACGGGTTTCGCGTGATACAGAAATCTGATTTAAAGTGGTGACCGCTGCTGCTTGACCGGCATAACCACCACTACTTTTACTACTGGCACGGTGGCTGACCACAGGGGCAATGTTCAGCTCCACCAAGCTATTCCATTCACCACACTCTGTACATTGACCAGACCATTTAGGATGATCGCTGCCGCATTGTTCACAGCGATAAACACTTTTTGCTTTTGCCATAAGAGAAGAGACATTGATTGCAATTACATTCAAGCATAGCGGTGAACGCCAAGGAATACCAAGTCTGAGCAGACAAAATCCAGTGATTTTGTCCGATAGGCGCTGTATTGCCCGCACTGAAGACCTATAATCAAGACTTATATTTACCGATGGACCCTGTTATGTCACACAGCGTACAAGCGATTGATGCAATTGCACGTGAAAAAAACCGAGATGTATTGTTCGTACATTTTGAAAACTATATTGAAGATCAAGATCTTGAAGACAATTCCCGTGAAACGTTGATGGCATGGCTAACACATCATGGCATCAGCTATGCACCGTGTATGGGCATTGAAGATGAACATTTGGTCAGCAGTTACTTAGGTGATCTTTATATTGATTTGGCCTTCGATGAGTCGGATGCGACCTATCAGCTCTTGCGCGATCATTTAGAAGATGAAGAGGGCAATATGAAAATTGAAGATGTGTACTTCTATGTATTGAGTCTTGACGTTGCACTTGAAATTGAAGCAGATCGCCGTGCAGCAGCACCTGAATCAGACCCAGTTTGGTTGGCGGTGGATGCACCGACAGGTCAAATCAGCTAAAGATGCCATCAAAAAAGCCACATCACTGTGGCTTTTTTTGATCAGGCAGATAATTAATACAGTTCGCCTGTTTTACGTCGTGCAATAAAATCTTTCGATTCTTTCACAATAATTCCTGACATTAACAATAAGGCCAAACAGTTCGGGGCAGCCATGAGGCCATTAAAGGTATCTGCGAACAGCCAAACTAAATCTAGCGTTGCAACACAGCCCACAAATACCGATGCAATATAGATTAAGCGATAGAGCAACACGGATTTTTCACCAAATAAATAGCTACAGCATTTTTCCCCATAATAACTCCAGCCTAAAATCGTGGAGTAAGCAAAGAAAATAACCCCAAAGGTCACCACCCAACCGCCAAAGCCTGGCAGCAGTTGGTCAAATACCTGAATGGTCAGTACAGCACCAGTTTGATCACCAAATGATTGACCGGCCATAATAAAGCCCATCACCAACACAATACCGGTAATTGAACACACCACAATGGTATCTAAAAACGTACCGGTCATTGAGACTAAGCCTTGGCGTGCAGGGTGATCGGTTTGCGCTGCCGCTGCGGCAATTGGAGCAGAACCCATACCTGCTTCGTTGGAAAAGACCCCACGTGCTACACCATAACGAATGGCTGCACCGATGGCACCACCCGCTGCGGCTTCACCGGTAAAGGCATAGGTCATAATCATTTTGAGTGCAGGAACAACCAGTTCTAAGTTGTTAAAAATGATGATCAGACCGCCGAGGACATAGCCGATGGCCATCACGGGCACAATCACTGAGGAGGCTTTGGAGATGGATTGAATTCCGCCTAAAATCACCAATGCAGAAAATGCGGTAATGACAATCCCTGTCACCAAGGTGCTAATCCCCAAACTATTTTCAACAGCTAAAGCCACGGTGTTGGACTGCACCGAGCTGCCAATACCAAATGAGGCCAATGTGCCAAATAAGGCAAATAAGACCGCAAGCCATTTCCATTTTGCCCCGAGACCGCGCTCAATGTAGTACATCGGGCCGCCATTCATTTCGCCTTTTTCATTTTTATGGCGGTATTTGACCGCAAGCACCGCTTCACCATATTTGGTGGCCATCCCGAATAAGGCAGTCATCCACATCCAAAATACCGCTCCTGGGCCACCGAGCACACAGGCAGTCGCCACACCAGCAATGTTACCAGTACCAATGGTGGCAGACAGTGCGGTCATTAATGAGGCAAATTGAGAAATATCGCCGTTCTTTTTTTGATGCTCAGGGTGTTTACCAAAGACCTGTTTAAAGGCCAAAGGCAACATGCGAAATTGCCAAAATAATAAGCGTAAGGTCAAGAATACCCCAGTACCGACAATCAGTACCAGCATATACGGTCCCCAGACTAAACCACTTAAGGTTTCCATGATGCGTTGTAAATCTTGCATAAGTATCGTTCTTTTTATGAATATGAGAAAGTTGAATGGTCCAATGCTCTATGAAGCAAGTGATATGCCATTTTTATGTTGTTGATCATATTGATGTTGAAGTGATGCTATTGCTGCATCTATGGCTTAAGACTAAGGTCTGTGTCGACTTTAGTCGAGTTTTATTTTAAAAATACGCTTGCTTTTTAAGCTATTTTTGACTGATTTTAAGTCAGTTTTTTATAGATATTGAATATTTTTAGGGCGTTGGCGCTTAAATGAGAAAAATAAATTAATTCGCTAAAGTATGTGGAAAAAATAGATTAAGTCATATTTTTTTTTGATTTCTGTACATTTTAGGCTAAGTTGTCGCGATGGACACAAAGATGAACTGAAAAAAATGTCAAATCAACACAGCAGCTCCCCAAATCAGTCGGGAGAACTACAGCGAAGCTTGTCCAATCGCCACTTACAATTAATCGCAATTGGCGGTGCCATTGGCACAGGTTTATTTATGGGCTCTGGTAAGACAATTAGTCTTGCCGGTCCGTCAATTTTAGTCATTTATATGATTATTGGCTTTATGGTCTTTTTGGTCATGCGAGCCTTGGGGGAGTTATTACTCTCAAATTTGCAATATAAGTCGTTTATTGACTTTGCCACGGATTTGATTGGGCCGTGGGCAGGCTATTTTGTCGGTTGGACGTATTGGCTCTGCTGGATTACCATCGGGATTGCCGACTTATCCGCAATTATCTATTACTTACAGTTCTTTAATAATGGTTTGCCGTTTACCCCGCTAGAAGGGGTGATTATTAGCGTGGCCTCCATTGTGTTTATTATGGGCTTAAACCTCGCTACGGTAAAACTGTTTGGTGAAATGGAATTTTGGTTTGCTTTAGTCAAGATTATTGCCATTGTGGTGCTTATCGCAGTCGGTTTATGGATGATCTTTACTGGCTTTACCTCAGAAGCTGGGCATGTGGCATCGTTTAGCCATATTTGGTCACATGGTGGATTGTTCCCAACAGGGACCATGGGCTTCTTGGCGGGCTTCCAAATTGCGATCTTTGCCTTTGTTGGGGTAGAGTTGGTGGGAACCACAGCTGCTGAAACCAAAGATCCTGAAAAGAATTTACCTAAAGCGGTCAACTCTATTCCAATTCGTATCATTATTTTCTACGTCTTGGCTTTATGTATTGTAATGTCGGTGACGCCGTGGAATGCAATTGATCCGAGTATTTCGCCTTTTGTTAATTTATTTGGTCAAGCAGGCATTGCGGCTGCAGCCATTATTATGAACTTGGTGGTGCTCTCTTCGGTGATGTCATCGATGAACAGTGGGGTATTCTCAACTTCACGTATGCTGTTTGGTCTGTCACGTGAAACCCAAGCACCACAGGCGTTTGGTCGTTTAAATAAGCGTGCAGTGCCGGCCAATGCGCTGTATTTCTCAGCGGTATGTTTATTATTAGGTGCAGCATTACAATACTTTGTACCTGATACGGTGAAAGCCTTTACCTTGGCCACCACGATGTCAACGATTCTGTTTATTGCAGTATGGTTGGTGATTATGTGGAGCTATATTGTCTACTATAAGACTCGTCCTGAGCTACATGCCAAGTCGACCTTTAAATTACCAGGTGGTTTGTTGACCTGCTGGGTGGTGATTATCTTCTTTATTAGCATGGTCTATGTGTTGTCTTTAGAAGCGGACACCATGCAAGCATTGATGATCAGCCCACTGTGGTTAGTGATTTTAGCCATTGGTTACTTCGGTTTTTATAAGCCAAAGCATAAATAACCGCATCACTTTAAAAAAACGTCAGCATCTGCTGGCGTTTTTTTTGATCTATGGGTAATCTCTTGGCTGAAAAACTTTGGTCGGCGAATTGATCGCGTTATACTGCTTTGAATTGAGCAAAGAGATTATCAAATGCCAAAAGTCATTTGTTTCATCAGTTTATGTTTAAGTAGTATATACCTTAGTGCATGTGGTCAAACGGGTGCGTTGCAATTGCCAAGCGACCCAGACTACGACCACCGTGCTAAATACATGTTATCGCCACAACCAAAGCCAAGTGCGCCAAGTGCGACATCGCAGATTCGTCAGCAGTTGCCGGTGGCGTCTTCAGAGACTACTACACCTTAATTCACGCAAGGATACATTCATGAGTTTTAACCGCATTAACGGGGTGTTGCACGCTGAGCAATGTTCATTACAACAGCTCGCAGCGCAACATGGCACACCACTTTATGTTTATTCAAAAGCAACCTTTGAAAAACATTTCTTGGATATGGACCGTGCGTTTGAATTTATCGATCATCAAATCTGTTTTGCGGTAAAGTCAAACTCAAACCTTGCGGTATTAAATGTGTTGGCCAAACTTGGCGCAGGCTTTGACATCGTGACAGGTGGTGAGTTAGCACGTGTACTCAAAGCCGGTGGCGATGCAGCGAAAATCGTATTCTCAGGTTTAGGCAAGTCAGAAGCAGATATTGAACACGCGTTAAATGTGGGTATTGCCTGCTTTAACGTTGAATCATATGCAGAATTAGACCGCATTCAAAAAGTGGCTGCAAAATTGGGTAAACAAGCGCCGATTTCTTTGCGTGTGAATCCAGATGTGGATGCCAAAACTCACCCGTATATTTCAACGGGCTTAAAAGAAAATAAATTTGGTATTCCATCTGACAGCGTATTTGAAACGTATGCCTATGCTGCATCTTTACCCAACCTTGATGTAGTCGGGATTGACTGTCATATTGGTTCACAATTGACAGAAACTCAGCCCTTTGTGGATGCTTTAGATCGCGTGATGGTCATGATCGACAAGCTTAAAGAAATGGGCATTCATCTGAAACACATCGACATTGGTGGTGGTTTAGGCGTGACCTATAAAGATGAAACACCACCGTCTGTGGTTGAATATGCCAATGCATTGAAGCCTGCATTAGAAAAATTAGGCTTAAAAGTCTATATGGAGCCAGGGCGTAGTATTTCTGCCAATGCTGGGGTGTTGTTGACTCAAGTTGATTTATTAAAGCCGACCAATCATCGTAACTTTGCCATTATTGATGCGGCGATGAATGACTTGATTCGTCCAGCACTGTATGAAGCATGGATGGACATTCAAGTGGTCACACCACGTACGGATGTTGAAACCAAGCAATGGGATATTGTGGGTGCAATTTGTGAAACGGGTGACTTCTTAGGTAAAGAACGTGACTTAGCGATTGCAGAAGAGGACATCCTTGCAGTGCTTGGCGCGGGTGCCTATGGCTTTGTCATGAGCTCAAACTACAACAGCCGTGGTCGTGCTGCAGAAGTTATGGTCGATGGCGACAAGGCTTATGTGATTCGTGAGCGCGAAACCATTGAGTCCCTGTGGGAACGTGAACGCTTGTTGCCTTAATGGACGCGTCTGAGATGCTATTAGAATTTACCAAAATGCACGGCTTGGGTAACGACTTTATGGTGGTTGACCTGATTAGTCAGCGTGCTTATTTAGATACCACGACCATTCAACGTCTTGCCGATCGTCATTTTGGTATAGGCTTTGACCAATTGCTGATTGTTGAACCACCTGATGTGCCGAATGCCGATTTTAAATATCGCATTTTTAACGCAGATGGCTCTGAGGTAGAACAATGTGGCAATGGTGTGCGTTGTTTTGCCCGTTTTGTGCATGAGCGTCAGTTGACCAGCAAAACCAAAATTAAAGTGCAAACCAAAGCTGGCATCGTGGAACCTGAGCTTGGGCCCAATGGCTTAGTGCGGGTGAATATGGGGCAGCCGAAGTTTTTGCCTGAGCAAATTCCATTTTTGGCCGAGCAGCCTGATCATCTGTATGAGCTTGCCTTACATGATGAACAGCTGGTGATTGATGTTGTGAACATGGGCAATCCCCATGCAGTGACCTTAGTCCCCAATGTGCTGACTGCAGATGTGGCACGTTTAGGCCCGCAAGTGGAACGGCATGTACGTTTTCCACAGCGCGTAAACGCCGGATTTATGCAAATTATTGACCCAAAACATGCACGTTTGCGCGTGTTTGAACGTGGTGTCGGTGAAACCTTGGCCTGTGGTACAGGTGCCTGTGCAGCTGCTGTATCAGGGATGCGCCGTGGTTTACTCGACAATGCGGTCGAAATTGAATTGGCGGGGGGTAAATTGTATATCGAATGGCAAGAAGGCGATGTGGTGTGGATGACGGGTCCGACCGCCACCGTATATGAAGGCCGCTTAGATTTACGCTACTTCCAAGCTTAAAGCGAAAAAGCCCTGATTCGTCAGGGCTTTTTATTTGAAAGGAATCTGCATGTTACATGATGCATATACGTTGCTCGAGCTTTGGTTACAGCAACGTCAAATTCAACAACAATCAAAGCATACTTTGCTGGCATACGCGCGTGATGTCGAGGATTTCCTCGACTTTTGTCAAGCCAAGCAACTGAGCTTAAATGACATTGAGCCAAGTGACTTACGTGAATATATTGCGGATAAAGTCGAGCGTCAGCAGTTAAGTAGCAACTCGATTCAGCGCTTACTCTCTGCTATTCGTCAATTTATGCAATGGGCCGAGCAGCAACAGCATATTGATGTCAATACGGCTAAGGATTTTCAGATTAAGCGTCAGCCACGGGCCTTGCCAGGGATGCTCGATATTGAAACCATTCAACAGATTTTAGATCAACCAGCACCAAGCAGTCCAAAGCAACAACAGCTGTGGATTCGGGATAAGGCCATTTTAGAGTTACTGTATTCAAGCGGCTTACGTTTAGCTGAAGTGCAGGGTTTGCGTTTTAAAGATATTGATTTTGCCCGTTTGTTGCTGCGTATTGTGGGTAAGGGCAATAAAACCCGTATTGTACCGTTTGGTAGCAAAGCCAAAGACAGTGTGTTGGCATGGTTGAGCGTCTATCAGCTGTGGCAGCCGAGCTTGAGTCCAGATGCAGCGGTTTTTATTAGTCAACATGGGGCAGCATTAGGGCCACGGCAAATTGAAAATCGGGTCAAGTATCAGGCCCAACGCGCAGGGGTGAATGTTGACTTACACCCACATCTACTGCGACATTGTTTTGCCAGCCATTTACTCTCTAATAGCGGCGATTTACGCGCTGTACAAGAAATGTTGGGGCATAGTAATTTAACCACCACACAAATTTATACTCATGTTGATTTCGACCGCCTTGCGCAAGTGTATGACCAAGCACATCCGCGCGCTGCTAAAAAATAAACAAGCAGCCCGAGGGCTGCTTGTAAGTGTGTTGCTTAAAAGACCAATTAGTATAGACGTGGGGTATGGGTTGGCACGTTACGGGCACCACGCACTTTTTCGAAGGCTGTTGCAATATTAAACAGAGTAGGTTCATCAAATTCGCGTGCAATAAATTCAATATTCACGCTCATTGGATAAACACTGGTTGGTGACTTAACAAAACCTGCCGGCATAGACAACGCAGGATAACCACTGTAGACACTTAGACGGTTGTTGTTACCTGCAGCAGGGCCTGCACCAATGCTAGAAGCCAAGACCACCATAGATGGATAAGCCAAAGCATCATAACTTTTCGCTGTAGAAACAGAGTCTAAGGCTGTGGTTAAGCTGCCACGTACATGTGGACCACGTTGTGTGGTATTGCGGGTATAGAATTCTTTAATACTTGGATTGGCGGTCGCCACATCAATGTTATACAGGCTAAACATAGGAATCATTTGGCCAGTTTGCAATAACGCTTCATAAGATTTGAAGGTGCTATTGGTGGTCTGTAGGTAGCGAGTGAGGGCATTTTTAAACTCATAACGCGCTAAACTTGCATAAGTAGCACTAAAGATGTTGTTGAGATCATTAATTTTGACTTCTTCAACCGTTGCACCTGCTGCACGTAATTGGGCAACCGCTTGGTTAAATGCATCGTTAATTAAACGACCTTCTGCGGTGTTAGCAGCCGCATACATCTCGTTCACTACACCAATACGCATACCTGTGAGCGTTGCATATGGATTCACATAAGTATTGGGTACAGAGAAGCTGTTGTTGTATTCATTCGCTGAACCAATTAGACCTGAATTGAGGGCATATTGTTTACGTTGGTTCGAGGTTGCTGAAGTGTCGTAACCGATGAGGCTGTCCATGAGAACAGCACAGTCTGTCGTGGTACGGCACAATGGGCCTAAGGTATCTTGGCTTGGTGTTAATGGAATCATACCATCTTGACTGACCAAGCGCTGTGATGGACGTAAGCCCACTAAGCCTTGTGAGGCTGCTGGCACACGGATTGAACCGCCTGCGTCACTGCCAATCCCAACCGTCGCAAAGCTTGCGCTGACTGCTGTAGCCGTACCTGAAGATGAACCACCTGAGGTTTTGGTTAAGTCATAGGCATTTTTGGTGGTACCACCATTTTTATGGCTCGACACCCCGTTAAAGGTAAAGGCAAATTCATCGAGATTGGCTTTACCTAAAATAATACCGCCATTGTTTTTCACATTTTTAATGACATAAGCATCGTCACGGGCAATATTGCTTTGCAGCGCATTACTACCGCCGGTGGTCGCAATACCTGCAACATCAATATTGTCTTTTACCAATACCGTTGCACAGTGTAGATCGCCTTTAAGCTGACCGGTTTGTTTATACAGATTATCTAAGGCTTTGGCTTCTTGTAATGCAGATGGATTCACAGCAATGACACTGTTGAGCTGTGGGCCTTTTTTATCATAACCACTAATGCGGTCTAAGTAACTTTGTACAACTGCTTCACAGGTGGTGCCTTTTTGAATCGCAGCATGAATGTCCGCAATACTTGCCTCAACAGGGTTGAAGCCATTTAAGCCTGCGGGTGCATTAAAGCCCGGTGTAGGTTCGACCGGTTTTTCCGGCTCTGTAACCGGCGGTGTGACAGGTGGTGTGACAGGAGGTTGTACAGGTGTGGTTGGTGCTGAACTGCCGCCACCACCACCGCCACCACCACACGCAGCTAAAATCGTTGAAAGGGCAATAAATAAGGCGGTTTTTGGTACGTTATTAATCAAGGGATTCATCTCTAGTTCAGGAAATTGATCTGGGTAAAATAAACAACATGGTCAATCTGGATTTATCAAGTAATATTGAATGATGACAAGTGTTTAGGTATTTGTAAGTCCATTACATTTTAAAATGTTTAGTTAAACTAACAAAGCGTTTACTTCAACCTTTTTCTATTATTTTTAGATCAAAATTATTATGTAGGTATTTTGAACTAATGTCGCATAAAAAAAATACACAAAATATTGTATAAAGGAAAGCAATAAGTACAATTTTTTTATAAGCAATTGATATAAAAAACGATATTGTACCTCCTTTGAGCTGATGAAAATAATTGGGCTAGAAAATGATTGCAGAGATTCAAGAGAAATATCAACAATTAAGCGCACGCCAACAACATATTTTTGCAGGCTATGGTTTACGCCAAATCAAACATTTTGTCGAAATGAGCTTGCCCAAGCTTGAAGCGACCTTGCCTGCGCAAGCAATCGTGCAGGGGATTAATCAAGAAGGTAAAGCACAGGCGATCATTCCTGCAACAGGTCAAACGTTTTTATGGATCTCTGACCAGCAGTGGCAAGCGCGTCAAGTCGTACAGGGCGAGATTGATGCCAAAGCCGATTTTATTGCCATTTGGACCATTTTTGCTTTAGCCCAATATGAGCTGATTGATTTAAGTCATGTGCATCGGGATTTTTTGCAAAGTTTACACGTGTAGGAGGTCATGAAGAGGCCATAGCTGACCTCTTTATGCGCAGCTGCTTTATAAGCTTTCGAGCGGCAATTGATAGCTTTGCTTAATAATCTGGCTTGGTAAGTCAGTTTTTACGCTGGTAATACCATTTTTCTTGGTCAAATGCGTGGACTGGAATTTACGGTAGCTTTCGAGATCAGGTACCACCACTTTGAGCATGGCATCACATTCACCCAAAATAATATAGCATTCCATGACCTGTGGCAGCTCACGCATGGCTTCAATAAAGGTATCGATTGTTTCGGCATCTTGTCCAACGAGCCAAATCCGTGAAAATAAAATCAGCTGCAAACCAATTTTTTGTGGGTCAACCACGGTGGTATAGCTTTGAATGACGCCTGCTTCTTCTAGTAATTTAACGCGGCGTAGACAAGATGAAGGCGACAGTCCAATTTCGCGTGCTAAATCATTATTTTGAATCCGACCATTGTTTTGTAAGGCCTGAATGATATTTTTATCAATACGATCGAGCTTTACTGCAATAGACTTAGGGGAAAGTTTCATAACTTAGAATAAAATTCGAAAATTAATCTATATTATAGAATATTTGCAATCCTATTTTATAGTAATTCGCAGATACTATTTTTGTTTTTTAGACACAGATAGGAACAAGGACATGTCTGTATTTGCGCTGTTCGCCCTCACGGTGATCCCCCTTATTTTCACACCAGGACCAGATATGCTGTTTATCCTGTCACAAGTGATGGGTAAGGATGCAAAGGCAGGCATGATGGCAACAGTTGGCGTGTGTTGTGGTTATGTGGTGCATTCGGTATTGGTTGCCTTAGGAATTGCGGCAATTATAGTGTCCTTCCCCATTTTGTTTGAAAGCATTCGTTGGTTGGGGATCGCCTATCTTTTGTACTTAGCCTTTAGTTTGATCAAGTCAGTATTCCAAAACAAAGATTTAAGCATTGAAAAGAAAGCGGTTGATCGTCCAATACAAAAAGGCTTTTTTACCGCATTGTTAAATCCAAAAGGTATGCTGATTTATTTTGCCATTTTACCGCAGTTTATTGACCAGTCAGGCAATACGGTCAGCCAAGGTCTGGTGTTGTCGTTGATCTTTATTGGTTTGATTTTTGTGGTGTACTGTAGTTTGAGTGTGATCTTTGCCAAAATTGCACAGAAGAGTCAGCTGGATGCACGTAAGCAAAAGTGGATTGACGCAGGTTCAGGAGGGTTATTGGCCCTTGCAGCGACTTGGTTGATCCTACAATAAAACCCTCGCTCAGTAGACCCTGATTTTAAAAAAGCATGTCTTGGACATGCTTTTTTTATGTCTGCTGTAGGTCATGTGATTCTTCACTTAAAAGTGAATGATTTTAAGTTTTAAAAGCTGCTGTAAGGGCTGACATTTAAGGGGTTAAGCAAATTCAATGATGTTTAAAATGACGCTGCTCTATAGAGTGATGTTATGAAACAACATCGCAGGCAGTAAAAAAAAGTGGTTGATATACAATGTTAAATCAAAAGATTTGATGAGGTAAATTAGTAATAAAAATAATATAAAACAACGGTTAAAAACGAGCCAAATTGAGGGTCTTGGGTATAAATAAAAGCCACTCAAAAAAATATGAACGCATGGTTCAGCTTATTTTAGATATTTTTATGATGCATTTGATAATTGTGACTTGACCGAAATGCCGTGAGCATTGCAAGATAGGACACCTAAAAATTTTAAGTGAAAAGTTTTTTAGACTTTTTTCAATATTTAATTTGCTAAAACAGCCGAGGATTACATGAAGGCTCTTGTTGCAGTAAAACGTGTGGTTGACGCCAACGTTAAAGTTCGTGTTAAACCGGACAACAGTGGGGTTGATCTGACTAACGTTAAGATGTCAATTAACCCATTCTGTGAAATCGCAGTGGAAGAAGCGGTTCGTCTAAAAGAAAAGGGAACAGTATCAGAAATCGTTGTTGTTTCGATCGGTCCTAAAGAAGCGCAAGAACAACTTCGTTCAGCAATGGCGCTTGGTGCAGACCGCGGTATTTTAGTTGAAGCAGGCGATGAGATTGGCGCACTTGAAGTGGCAAAAATCTTAAAAGGTATCGTTGCTGCTGAACAACCAGAATTAATTCTTTTGGGCAAACAAGCCATTGATGATGACTCTAACCAAGTGGGTCAAATGCTAGGTGCTTTACTTGGCGCAGGTCAAGGTACCTTTGCATCAGAAGTTAAAGTTGAAGGCGGTAAAGCGCAAGTAACACGTGAAATTGACGGTGGTTTACAAACTGTTGAATTAACACTACCTGCGATTATTACCACTGACTTACGTTTGAATGAGCCGCGTTATGCAGCACTACCAAACATCATGAAAGCACGTAAAAAGCCGCTTGAGACTAAATCTCCTGCAGATTATGGCGTGACTGCTGCATCTAAGCTTAAAACTGTAAAAGTTGAAGCACCAGCAGAACGTAAAGCGGGCGTACAAGTGAAGTCTGTAGATGAGCTTGTAGAAAAACTTAAAAACGAAGCAAAAGTGATCTAAGGCAGGACTAACGAATGGCTATTTTAGTTATTGCTGAACACGACAACAAAGCGCTCAACGCGGCGACTTTAAACGTTGTTGCTGCGGCACAAAAAATCGGTGGTGATATTACAGTATTGGTTGCAGGTTCAGGCGCGCAAGCGGTTGCAGACCAAGCAGCACAAGTGGCAGGCGTAAGCAAAGTATTACTTGCTGACGATGCAATTTATGCCAACCAATTGGCTGAAAACGTGGCAAAACTTGTTGCTCAAGTGGCGCAAGGTTATTCACACGTTTTAGCAGCATCAACCACAACAGGTAAAAACGTATTGCCACGCGCAGCGGCTTTACTTGATGTCAGCATGATTACAGACATCATTGCTGTTGAATCTGCAAATACTTTCAAGCGTCCAATCTACGCAGGTAACGCGATTGCGACTGTTCAATCAGACGAGTCAATCGTTGTAGGTACAGTACGTGGTACGGCATTTGACCCTGTTGCTGCAACAGGTGGTGCGGCTGCGGTTGAAGCGGCTGCAACTGCAGGTGATGCAGGTGTTTCTACCTTCATTAACGAAGAAATCGTGAAATCTGAGCGTCCTGAACTTGCTGCTGCACGTATTGTGGTATCAGGTGGTCGCGGTGTAGGTTCAGGTGAGAACTATCACACTGTACTTGATCCGTTAGCAGACAAGCTTGGTGCAGCACAAGGTGCATCACGTGCCGCTGTAGACGCAGGCTTCGTACCAAACGATATGCAAGTGGGTCAAACAGGTAAAATCGTTGCCCCTGACCTGTATATCGCTGTGGGTATCTCAGGTGCGATTCAGCACTTGGCAGGTATGAAAGACTCTAAAGTCATTGTTGCAATCAACAAAGACGAAGAAGCGCCAATTAATGCAGTAGCTGACTACTGGTTAGTGGGTGACTTAAACACTGTGGTTCCAGAGTTAGTGGCTAAAATCTAAGTTCTGCACAGCGTTGTTCAAACGCTCCAAAATGAAAATTTTGGGGCGTTTTTTATGCCTTCTAGTGCCGTCCTATCGACATATTTATCTCTAAAAAGGCGCTTTTTTCAGCTGTCTTTAAGTTAGTGGATAAAGAGTGTTAAAATTCATGTTTTAATTTTTAGCGTTTAAGGCTAAATCTCCCATGAAATTTGATATTCAGTTATCTGCTGTGATGATTGGATTAATCATCTGCTGTTTAGTTTTCCCTTTCTTACCGATGTTGCAGCTTCCTCTCTGGGATGGCGCATTGGTCACTGCAGTTGAATCCATTCAAGCAGGCCTGTTATTGGGCTTTGCACTGTTTACTGTATTTATGATGCGTCCCTATGCACTCTGTGCGCAGCACAAGCAATTTTGGCTGTGGTCTGTGGCATGGTGGTTAATGTTATTCGGACGTAGCACCAGTTGGGGGCGTGATTATTTCCCTGACGTGCCCAAAGTGTATTTCCGTGCCATTTCAGTGTGTATGATTGCACCAGTATTATTTATGCTCGGCTCAGGTACACTGCGCCAAGCGATTCATGAAAAATTTAAAACCGCAACATTGTCGTTGTGGAGTGTCTTACTTGTGCTGCTTGGACTTGCAGTCTCAGATGGGATTGAGCATGGTCGTGCATGGGCCAGTCTGTTGCTACAACAACCGGACTATAAGGACCTGTTAGAAGAGTTATTTGAATTTCCACTGATCATTGGGCTGTTCTTAATTTCTTATCAGCTGTTGCGTGTTGACCTCAAAACCGCAGCCAAAAAAGTGCCTTAAATGAAGCTTAAGCGCTGCGTCATTTGATCGATCCATGGCGTTGCTCGAGTTGACAATGATTGCAAGCTGAAGCCGCTCAAAGTAGCGGCTTCTTTGTTTGAAAATCGACATAAATTTGTTTGAAATTATCCCAAAAATCCTTCCTTTAGTTTCTGCTCAAATCGATAAAATTGGCGGTATTTATGCTATACTGTTCGACTGAATTTTTAATATTGGTTCAGCATTTTTTGAACCAATTGTAAGCTAGATTTACGATATATAAATGCGGGCAGAATTATGCTTGTATAACAAGGAGTATGCATGAGCGTATCGGAGATTAAGCCGATTGCAATTGAAGACGAACTCAAAAATTCGTATCTTGATTATGCAATGAGCGTGATTGTATCGCGAGCTTTGCCGGATGTACGCGATGGTTTAAAACCTGTACATCGTCGTGTGCTGTTTGCAATGCACGAACTAGGCAACGACTACAACAAAGCATATAAAAAGTCTGCTCGTGTAGTCGGTGATGTCATCGGTAAATATCACCCCCACGGTGATTCTGCTGTATATGAAACCATTGTGCGTATGGCGCAAGATTTCAGCCTGCGTTATCAGTTGGTCGATGGCCAAGGTAACTTTGGTTCAGTCGATGGTGACAGCGCAGCAGCCATGCGTTATACCGAAGTACGTATGCAGAAGTTAACCCATGAAATTTTAGCCGATCTTGAAAAAGACACGGTGGATTGGGAAGACAACTACGACGGTTCTGAGCGTATTCCTCAAGTAATGCCGACCCGTATCCCGAATCTCTTGATTAACGGGACAACAGGTATTGCTGTGGGTATGGCCACCAACATGGCACCTCACAACATGACTGAAGTGATTCATGCATGTTTAGCTTATGCGGATAATCCACAAATCTCAATTGAAGGTTTGATGGAACATATCTCAGGTCCAGATTTCCCAACAGGTGGCATCATTTACGGTAAGTCGGGCATTGTTGATGCTTACCGTACTGGTAAAGGTCGTTTGCATATTCGTGGTAAATACCACTTTGAAGAAGATGCCAAGACCGGTCGTACCACCATTGTCTTTACTGAAATTCCGTATCAAGTCAATAAAGCCAAAACCATTGAGCGTATTGCTGAACTCGTAAAAGAGAAAAAACTGGAAGGAATTTCAGAGCTGCGTGATGAGTCGGACAAAGAAGGCATGCGTATTGCCATTGATCTTAAACGCGGTGAAAACGCCGAAGTTGTGGTCAATAACTTGTTCTTAAACACGCAACTTGAAAACTCATTTAGCATTAATATGGTGTGTCTGGACAACGGACAGCCAAAATTAATGAATCTTAAAGATATTATTGCGGCATTTATTCGTCATCGCCAAGAAGTGGTGACCCGCCGTACCATGTTCGAACTGCGTAAAGCACGTGAGCGTGGTCATATCTTAGAAGGTTTAACCGTGGCATTGGCCAATATTGATGCCATTATTGAAACCATTAAAACTTCTGCGAACCCAAGTGAAGCGCGTGAGCGTTTACAAGCTGGCGAATGGGCATCAGGTGGTGTTGCAGCCTTGCTTGAAGCAGCAGGTGCGGTTTCTGTACGCCCAGAGGTGATTGAAGGTGAAGATCCGCGTCGTCCATTTGGTCTAGAGGGGGCGATTTATCGTTTATCTCCGACTCAAGTGAATGCGATTATGGAGCTGCGTCTGCATCGCTTAACCGGCCTTGAACAAGACAAGCTGCAAGCTGAATATATTGAAATCTTAAGCCAAATTGCTGACTTAACTGATATTTTAAATGACTTTGGTCGTTTAATGGCGGTGATTCGTGAAGAACTCAGCTTAGTGTTACAGCAATACGGTGATGCACGTCGTACTGAAATTGTAGAATCACGCATTGATTTCTCACGTGAAGACTTGATTCCTGAAGAACAAGTGGTACTGACGGTGTCTCAATCAGGCTATGCTAAAACGCAGCCATTGTCGGATTACCAAGCCCAACGTCGTGGCGGTCGTGGTAAGTCAGCGACCTCTATGAAAGAGGATGACTACATCCAGCATCTGATTGTGACCTCCAACCATGCCACAGTGCTGTGCTTTACCAACGTGGGTAAAGTGTATCGCTTACGTGTCTTTGAAGTGCCACAAGCCTCACGTGGTGCAAAAGGTCGTCCAATCATCAACTTACTGCCGCTTGAGGCCGATGAAAGTATCACCGCAATTTTACCGGTGATTGACGCACCGAAGAAATTCAAAGTACGTGTGGCGGACTTTAAAGCACTTGTTGCAAGCAATGCCGCGAAGTTACAACAAAACAGCGTGATTGCAGCGCACTTTGCAGATTTAAGCCAAGCACTTCATGATTTTGATGACAACAGCAGTGAATTGTCAGATGAATTGCGCCTTGTACTGAAAAAACTCAGCACTGAACTTGAAACTGAAGTGTTTGAAGACGACGTTTTAACTGAGTTTGTCTCAGAAACCGTAAGTTTACGCAAAAACTACTTTGTGTTTATGGCAACCGAATACGGTACCATCAAACGTGTTGAACTGGATCAGTTCAGTAACGTGCGTTCCAATGGTTTACGTGCACTTGAATTGGTTGAAGGTGACACCTTAATTGGGGTTGCCATTACCGATGGCGAACAGCAAATTATGTTGTTCTCTAACGAAGGTAAAGCGATTCGATTTGCAGAAACTGATGTACGTGCCATGGGTCGTTCTGCCAAAGGTGTACGTGGTATGCGCGTAACCATTGGTGCGGCGCAAGCTGAAGATGCCGACGATGTCGATGTAGATGCTGATGAAGACGATTCAGATGCAAACTTCGTTAGCCGTATTGTGTCATTGGTGGTTGTACCTGAAACCGGTGAAGTGCTGTGTGCTTCTGCCAACGGTTATGGTAAACGTACTCCAGTGGGCGAGTTCCCAACCAAGAAACGTGGTGGTAAAGGTGTTATTGCCATTAAGACCTCGGAACGTAATGGTGAACTCGTAGGTGCGGTTGCAATTGACCAAAGCAAAGAGCTGATGTTGATTTCAGATGGCGGTACCTTAGTACGTACCCGTGCTTCAGAAGTCGCGCAAACGGGCCGTAACGCTCAAGGCGTACGTTTGATTCGTTTAGCAGAAGACGAAACCTTAGTGGGTGTAGAGGCCATTGAAGCGGTCGAAGAAGATGATTTTGACCTCATTGACAGTGAAGCGGTTGAGCAGGTGTCAGTAGATGAAACCGTGTCGCAAGACTAAAGCATGACCATTAAAAAGGGCGCCTCGGCGTCCTTTTTTCGATCATTTGTAAGGATAAAGTATGAAAACACAACTTTGGGCCTGTGCCGCTGTCTTAGGATTCGTTGGATGTACACAGCAGCCGGATTTGCCTGACCCCAATGCAGCACAAGTACAAGCGGCTGATGCAGCCTATCAAGATTTAAGTCAGCGTGATTTTGAGGGCTTTATTGAGCATTTGGATCCTGCATTACAGAC
>CAVBYE010000041.1:0-20104 GCA_963599285.1 Bacteroidaceae bacterium
TTTGACTTGTTCAAAATCTGGCGATTCTGGCACTTTAACTCGAATATACCAACCGACCAATAGCAAAACACAGCTGGCTAAAAAGGGTAAGCGCCAGCCCCAGCTGAACAGCGCTGCCTCAGGTAACAGTGACACCAAGGCCAAGGCAATCGAGGCTAACATTAAACCAGCGCCAGCACTGGCCTGCGGTAAACTGCCCCAAAAGCCTTTTTTGCCTTCAGGGGCATGTTCAACAGCCATTAAAACAGCACCGCCCCATTCACCGCCCATCGCCATACCTTGGATAAACCTTAAAATAACCAAACATACGGTTGCCCAATAGCCAATCGTCTCATAAGTGGGCAACAGGCCAATTAAAATGGTGGGAATCCCCATCAGCATCAAAGTGAGCAGTAGCATAGATTTACGCCCGACTTTATCCCCAAAGTGTCCAAAGATAATGCCGCCAAGTGGGCGGCCAATAAAGCCCACGGCATAAGTGGCAAAGGCAGCCAATACCCCAGTTAAAGGATCTAAATTGGGAAAAAATAAGCGATTAAAAATAAGTGCTGCAGCGGCACCGTAAATAAAAAAATCGTACCACTCAATGGTGGTGCCCACCATACTTGAAACGCCAGCTAAGCGATGGGAAGAACGGGGTTGTGTCTGTGGCATGGTGACTCCTTGTCATAATGCATCTTGTATTGTTGTTGAATCATGAAGCAGCTGTTTTCACACTTGCATAGCTGAACGGGCTGGGTCAAATAGTTTGATTACTTAAGTAGTTAAGTGGAAGATAGAGGCATAAATACAACAGCAATTCGGAGGGACAAGAATGGAAATCGAACAGGGCTTTGATCTAGCACCCTGTGCTTTGGTGATCCTGAGTCATCGTCATATTCAAACGGTAAATCAAGCGTTTTTAGACTTATTTGGCTATTCGCGTCAGGAGCTGTTACAACAAAACATGTCAATTTTGTTTCCAAGCTTAGAAGAATATCAACGTGTTGGGGAGGCAGCATGGCAAGGTTTAGCCCAAGCGCAACACCATGCTTATAGTGATCAACGTTTTATGCGGCATAAGACAGGACGTCTATTGTGGACACATACGCAGGGACGCACGTTGACGCCCCATGAGCCGTTCTTAGAGGTAATTTGGTATTTCCAATGCCGACAAGATCATCAATCACTGAGTCATCGAGAACAGCAAATTATGCATTGGGTGGCTGAAGGCTATCGTTATAAACACATCGCTAAGGTGCTTGGCTTGTCACACCGTACCATTGAAGCCCAAGTCGCCCATTTAATGAAAAAACTGGGGGTGCAGCATAAGCAACAATTACAACATTATGCCGTGGCATGGCGCAGTCAAAGCCATGAGACAGGTGAGCTTATGCCTTAAACAGGTTATAATTTTCTTAAGTTGTTCTAGATTTTTGTTATGGCCTTTACACTTGCTGCAGCTGTTCGTTTTGAAGAAGAAATTAAAAAAAGTCGTTTCCAAGCCATTGCCGTTCCCGTAGAAAATGAGCAAGAGGTCAAAAGCTTTCTTGAAACGCACAAAGATTTAACTACCACCCATCAATGTTGGGCATGGAAAATTGGTGTACATGTGCGTTTTAATGATGATGGTGAACCTTCAGGCACTGCGGGGCGCCCTATTTTAGCCACGATTGAAGGCAATGAACTGACCAATGTTTTGGTCTTGGTCAATCGTTGGTATGGTGGAATTAAACTCGGGACCGGTGGACTGGTGCGTGCCTATGGCGGTTGTGCTGGGCAATGCCTGATGTTGGCTGAAAAAATCGAATTAATTGAGAAAAAAACCGTACAGTTCGGCTGTCAATTTAGTGAATGGTCAATCTTTCAATATGAACTCAATCAGCAGCAGATTGAATACAGTGAAGATTATACCGCCACAGGGGTACAGGTTGAGGCACGCTTGCAAGTACATCAAATTGAACCCTTGGCCTTAAAAATTCAAGATGTGACCCGTGGTCGTGAACGCTTGAACATTGTAGAGGAGCAAGCACATGACTGAGCAAGACCCTTTACTCAAGTATCGTGAACAACACAAACATCGTTTGAACTATATGCCATGGTTGTATTTTTCCTTAAAACCGAAGCACCGTGCATGGGCTGAGGCATGGCAGCAAGAATACCAAGCGTATTTAATGGAAATGGAAACCATTGAAATTGGCAAAAACTGCTTTATTTCACCTTTGGCGCATATTTTTGCAGAACGTGGTCGCAAGATTGTCATAGGCGATAACACCTTTATTGCTGCGGATTGTACCTTACATGGCCCATTACAGATTGGCAGCGAAGTGGCCATTAATCATCACTGTATTTTAGATGGGGGGCGTGTTGGTATTACCTTACATGATCAAGTTCGCATTGCAGCCTATTGTCATCTTTATGCATTTGATCATGGCATGGAGATCGAGCAGCCTATTTATCAGCAGCCTGTACGTTCACAGGGAATTGAAATTGGTCGTGATGTCTGGCTCGGCGCCCATGTGGGCATTAAAGATGGTGTGAAGATTGCCGATCAGGCTATTGTTGGTATGAACAGTATGGTCACGAAGGATGTGGCTGAACGGGAAATTGTGGCAGGTAATCCGGCACGTTTTATTCGTTATCGTGAATAGCTTGCATTTGCAAATAAGGCTTAAGCCATGACTGCAACGTACCTAGCCAAAATTGGTATAGTGCACATAAGCAGCAGCTTCAAATCGCTTGAGAAAGGGAGCATGGAGCTGATTTGTGCTGATGATGTGGCTTAATCTTCTGCAATATAGGTCGAGACAAGCCGCGTAAACGCGACGCTGCTTTGATCTGCATCATGATTAGACCATCTCCAATGATTGGTTAAGGGGATAAGGCGTTGCAAGGTCTTATTTCAGACAGGCATACATCCAAAACAATTGCTTGAGTGGGGGAGAATAAATTCGACCTTTTGCGCTTACGTGTGCTAAGTTAAAACCAAAATAATTAAATTGCACGATGCACAAGAGGTTATGATGAAACGAGTGATCGCATGTATCGATTCTTCACCTTGTATTAATGCTTTGGCAGATGCAGCAGCATGGGTTGCCCAACAAACCGGTCGTGAATTGGTATTGTTGCATGTGTTGGACTATTATCCGGCCAGCTATCATTTGGGTGAAATTAGTGGCGTCATTGGGTTTGAAAGTAATGCCATGTTATTAAAAGAATTGGCAGAGCTTGAAGAAAAACAAAGTGAGCTTGCTCTAGGCTATAGCAACAACTTGCTGAAGCATATCTCAGATGTGATTGCGCTCAAACACGGCATTAAAACCACGCATTTACAAGAAAAAGGTGATTTTTTAGAGCAGAGCTTCAACGTGTTGCGTGAAGATGATTTTGTCTTGATTGGACGGGTCGGTGAGCGTGCAGCAGAAAAAAATAAGGTTCTCGGCGGAAATGTTGAAAACTTTATTCGTGGAGCGCGCTGTGCAGTGATGACAGTAGGTGAGACCTTTAAGCCACCAACACGCTTTATTTTTGCCTATGAATACTCTCCAACCTGTGTACAAATGATGAAACGGGTTGCAGAAAGCGATTTACTCAAAACCTTACAATGTCATTTACTCTATGTCGGTGATCACCCTGAAGTGCTGCATGAGCCTGAACAATACTTGCGTGCTCAGGGCCTCGATGTGGTGGTGGAATACCGTTATGGCGATGTGGCAGGCAACATTTTAGATTACCAGCAAGAGCATGGGATTCAACTGGTGTTATTGGGTGCCTTTAGTCACAGTAAAATTCATCAATTCTTTTTAGGCAGCATTACCACCAACATTTTCCGTAATAGTAAAGTACCCTTGCTCGTGGTGAAATAAGCTGTTATAACAGAAGAAGAATTCAAAAAGTTATCCCAAAGTTATCCGCATTAACTGTGGATAACTTCGTGGATAATATTAATAAATTGTTGAATATTATAGTAAAAAAACAAAAGTATATTTTTTATCCATTATTTCACAATGGCCAAAGCAAAACCGTCATGTCCTTTACAGCCTACTGTTTGTAATGCGGTACACGACAGGATTTGTGGGTGGTTTTGCATCGCTTTAAACATATCACGAATGCCTTCAATACTTGGTTTATGATTGCTGTCATCTACAATCGCACCTGCACGAATCACATTGTCTAAGAAAATAATGGTGCCTGAATGTGACAGTTTTAAGCTGAGCTCTAGATATTCAGGATAACTTTGTTTGTCTGCATCAATGAAAATAAAGTCGAATTTTTCGGTTTCTTCAGGCAAAGCACGTAAAATGTCAGCCGCACGGCCGCATTTTAATTCGACGGTTTGTTTTAATTGGGCACGATCAATGTTTTCTTGTCCCATGGCTGCATGGGTGTCACGCCCTTCAATCGTGAGAATATAACCATCTTCCGGTAAGGCACGTGCCAGCCACATGGTGCTATAAGCTGCAAAGGTACCCAATTCCAATACGCGCTTGCACTGATTCATTTGGATCAGCATTTGCAGCAACATACCTTGGTTTGCAGCAACCGCAAGGTGATCAGGGAAGCCGTGTGCTGCAGTATTGTCCAAGGTTTGGGTTAAAATCGGGTCTTCAGGAATTAAATGTGACTCGATATATTGATCGAGTTCAGTCCACATTTGTTGCATAGTCTCATCACCTTTGTTGCGATGCCATGCATTTTAAACTTTTCCTTTCAGAGTGCAATTTTTAAAAGGATGGCTGAGTGAATATTGTGCAATACAGCCCAGCCTGAGTGCAGTTTACCAACCTGAATAATTACACATCGACGAATGACGGGTTAAGTCAGGTCCCCATGTGCGATAGCCTTGGGTGTCAATATGAATCTGCCCTGAGGCATACAAACCTAAGCCCATATTGAAACTTTGGCCATGTTGGACCCAGAATTGGCATAACTTGTACTTGGTTTGTTCAATAAAGGCATAATCTTCAGCACGTGGATACTGTGGGCCAATACGAAAATCAATCGCGGAGTTAAACAAATGGCGCGATGAGCTGGCCCCGCCGGCACATTTATTGAGTGGTAAATCACGATACACCGAAGTGACTTCAAAATCGGTTAGGGTTTTATTGGCAATTAAATATTTAAATACATTTAAGGTCGAAATTTGATTGGACCATAATTCACGGCTCGGCACCATATATTGCGAACTGCCACAACGTTCCCAATCACGCGCGGTGCGTAACAGTTCATGCATGGGCACAATGTTACTGACTTTATGGCGCTGCAAGTATTGTTCGTATTCACGCATAAAGGACAAGTTATAGCTTAAGCTGCTCCATTGATGGTAAGCACGCGGAACAACTTTGGGGGGAATTGGGCGGGTAGAGGTGACTTGTTCTTTGGGAATAAAAATGCGCTTTCCATCCGCGGTCAGAATAACAGTGCCTTGTGGAGGTGCGGTATTGCAACCAGCAAGCAGCAGCGTGATGCCAGTGAGGGCCAGTGCCGCTTTAAAAAAATGCTTCATTATGCAATTTTAAATTATGATGAAAGTCGGATTATCTTAATGCAAATGCAGCAGTGAAACTGCACAATATTGCAATGAAATGTTAAGTCTAATGCAAAAAAAAGACCAGCTCGGCTGGTCTTTTTCTACAATACTTATTTTTCTAAATATTGTAACTTGTCAGTCTTACCGTTCCATTCTTCACGGTCTTCTGGCTGATCACCAATTTGGGTGATGTTTGGCCAAGTTTGTGACAATTCAGCATTCAATTCGATGAACACTTCTTGACCTTCTGGTAACTCATCTTCAGAGAAGATCGCATTTGCAGGACATTCAGGCTCACATAACGCACAGTCGATACATTCGTCTGGGTTAATCACCAAGAAGTTTGGACCTTCGTAGAAACAGTCAACAGGACAAACTTCAACGCAGTCTTGATATTTACATTTAATACAGTTTTCAGTGACAACAAAGGTCATGGCGACAGCTACCTAAAAATATGGTTCTCATAACTAGGGGGTATTTTAGGCAAAAATGGGGCAAACTAACAATTGCTTTTATTGATATTTGTTATATATGTGGCTACTTAAATTGTTAAAAAATTCATAAAGACTATTTTTTGTACATTTTTCACAAAGATAGGCCATAATGGTGATGGCCTATCTCTCTAGGATTTTGATTTAAATGATAATTATTCCGATTTAAGTTGCTCTTTTAAGGCATACAACTGGGCGAGGGCTTGACGTGGGGTCAGATCATCAACATCAAGTTGCGCTAATAGATCCAAGGTTGCTGAAGGTTTGACGACTTCAACAATACGTTCAATCACTTCAGGTGCAGGAGATGCGGCAAAGAGATCTGGCTGTGCATGGGCCTGTTGGCTGTGCTGCTGTTTTTCTAAAATTTTGAGTCGCTTTTGGGCCTCAAGAATCACAGCGTTTGGAATACCTGCCAATTTAGCCACTTGTAAACCATGACTTTGACTTGCGGGCCCTGGCTGCACTTTATGTAATAAAATCAAATTGCCATTCAGCTCTTTGGCCGTGACATGATAGTTATCAATGCCTGCATCTTGGCCCAATTCGGTTAACTCAAAGTAATGGGTGGCAAATAGGCATAAACATTGAATCCGTTTACTCAGATCCAGCACACAGGCCCATGCCAACGACAAACCATCGTAGGTACTGGTGCCACGTCCTACTTCATCCATGAGCACCAAAGATTGATTGGTCGCATGGTGTAAAATTTGTGAAGTTTCGGTCATTTCCACCATAAAGGTCGATTTGCCGGTAGATAAATCATCTGCTGAACCAATACGCGTAAAGATACGATCAATTGGGCCCAACAGCGCAGACTCTGCTGGTACAAAGCTGCCACAGTACGCCAGAAGACTAATCAACGCGGTTTGGCGCATGAAAGTAGATTTACCACCCATGTTAGGGCCGGTAATAATCGCCAAACGATGTGGATAATTCAGTGTGGTATTGTTGGGAGTAAAGGCAGATTTATTTAATGCCTCAACCACAGGATGACGCCCAGCTGTGATGTGAATCCCAATTTCAGGGCTAAACTCAGGACGTGCCCAATGGCGTAAACGTGCTTGTTGGGCAAAGTTACTGAGTAAGTCGAGTTGAGCAATGGCTTGACTCATCATCTGTAAATTAGCAATGTCTTGGCGCAGCTGTTCTAAAATGCCTTCAAACAACATTTTTTCCCGTGCTAAGGCACGTGATTCACTGGATAAAACTTTGTCCTCAAAAGATTTTAACTCGGGTGTGATATAACGCTCGGCATTTTTTAGGGTTTGACGGCGAATGTAGTCGGCAGGGGCTTGCTCGGCTTGGGCACGGGTCAGTTCAATATAATAGCCACTGACACGGTTATAGCCAATTTTAAGGGTATTGATGCCGGTGCGCTCACGCTCACGCAGCTCTAAGTCAATTAAAAATTGTCCAGCGTGATCGCGAATTTGACGCAGCTCATCGAGCTCTGGGTCAAAGCCTTGCGCAATGACGTTACCATCTCTGAGCACCACAGGTGGATTGTCGACAATCGCGGCCATGAGATACGCATACAGCCCATTGAAATCACCCAACTGCTGATTGAGCTCAGCAATCAGCGGGCTTTGTGGGCACAGTGGCACAATACTTTGGCGCAGTGCCGGAATCTGGGCACAGGCTTGGCGCAGTTGTACCAAATCACGTGGGCGTGCAGTTCCTAAGGCAATGCGACTCAAAACACGTTCAATATCACCAATCTCTTTGAGCACTAAACGGGTTGGTGCTTCAGCAAATTGGCTTAAAAAGGTCTCAATAGCATCTAAGCGGGCATCGAGCACTGCTGTATCGCGCATTGGTTGCATTAGGGTACGACTGAGCAAACGTGAACCCATGGCAGTTTGGCAATCATTCATAAGATCAAATAATGAAGTGCCATGCTCAAATAAAGGTTCAATTAACTCTAGGTTACGTCGTGTGACTGGATCAAGCGCAATAAAGTCTGAACTTTGTTCAAGTTGAATCGAGCGAATATGTGGGAGCGCGGTTTTTTGTGTCTCTTTGGCATAGTGAATTAAAGCAGCAGCAGCAGCTTTGGCTAAGGGTAAATGATCCATGCCAAAGCCCGCTAACGTCCCTACCGCCAATTGATCACATAAGGTTTTTTGCGCATTATTGAGGTTAAAGTCGACATTCGGACGCTTGGAAATGGGGCATTCTAGCTGCTTTTTGATCTGTTCTAACAGCGTTTGATCAGCAAAGTCTTCATCGACCAAAATTTCACTTGGCATGAGACGTGCCAATTCAATCGCCAACTGTTCGACTTGAAAATCAAGCTGTTGGACTTTAAAAATACCCGCACTTAAATCCAAGAGTGCAATACCAATCTGTTTTTGTTGCAGGCAAAGTGCGACTAAATTGGAGGATTGATGGCTGTTGAGCAACGCATCATCGGTGAGGGTGCCGGGGGTTAAAATACGTACCACTTGGCGATCGACAGGGCCCTTGCCGGTCACTTCACCCACTTGTTCACAGATGGCAACCGTTTCACCTTTTTTCACCAAACGTGCCAAATAGCCTTCAGCGGAATGATAAGGCACACCCGCCATTGGAATTGGGTCGCCATTGACTTTGCCACGATGGGTTAAGGTAATGCCTAATAGCTTGGCGGCCTTTTGCGCATCTTCAAAAAACAGCTCGTAAAAGTCACCCATACGATAAAACAATAAGGAATGTGGATGCTGTAATTTGACTTTAAAATATTGTTGCATCATGGGGGTGAGGGAAGATAAGTCAGCGATTGCTGCTGCGCTTGAGCTGCTCATAAAGGTAAACGCCTCAAAAATGAGAAAAATATGGACTGAATAGGGCTATTATGCCGATTTTTTTCAACGCGGTGTAGCCTTTCGCAGTTGCATGCACCGGGCATTTTGAGCAGGATGAGATGGGTTTTTTCAGCTAGAATAGAACACTTGTTTTGGGGATTTACGACTTCATTTATGATGCAATCAACTTGGTTTGTTCGGGCAGCTGCGGATCAACGCATCTCGTGTCTACAGCACGGGTTATGGACAGGGCATGCACTAGAGGATGCGCAGCTTAAACAAATCCATATGGGCGATCGCATTGTGCTACACAGCATATCGACCCGACAGCAGAATTTACCTTTCGATGCACATGGACAGTCGATTTTAGTACTTGAGATTCATGCCTTAGGTGAAATGCAGCAATATCAGCAAGGTCAGGGTTTACAGATTGCTTGGCATACCCAATATGCAACACCGCGTGAATGGTATTTTTATGCACATCGAGGTGAAATGTGGCAAGTTGCAGCGGATCATTGGATGAACCAAGCGCTATTGGCGTTTGTGTTTGAAGGGCAAGCACAAAATTATACCCAGTTTATTACAGCACCCTATTGGCAGGAACAACGGCGTTTGCAGATGCAGTTAGATAGCTGGCAGCAATTTTATCTTGCCTGTGCACAGGCCTTGCTCAGTTGGCGTGAGCGCCGTGCTCATCTGCTTGATTTTGCTTTGCAAATTGCCCAACAGCATCAGCTCAGCTATATGCTCAATAAACCATTCACTGATATTTGTCCATTTACCATTATGGGCATGTTTAACCGCGGTATTAGTACGCAAAAACGCATCGCGATTGCCCAAGCATGGCAACAATTTTTAAAGCTTGAGGTGGCGGTACCGCAAATCTTTGATGGCATTCCAATTCTCAATAACCAAAAATCATGGTTTTTTAGCGAACACTCCGCCTGCCAAGCCCAAGATATTGAACGTTTATGGCAATTTTTTGCTCTAGCTCAGCATTATGCTGATCAAGGCCATCATGAGATTGCGCAAGAACAAGCCTTTAGTGCACTTTATGATCAAGTGTCAGCACAAGACGGGATTGGTTGGAATTTAAGCATGGGACTGTTTTGGCTACGTCCGCACTATTTTATGAGCTTAGATAGTCAGTCACAGCAGTATATCCGCACAGACTTAGGCCTAGCGATTCCCACCCAAGGGGCCAAAGGGCGTTGTTCAGGAGAGGATTATTTAAGCTTATTAAAGCAGCTTGAGTACCGCTTTCAGCAGCCTTATAGCTTGGTACGCAGCTTTAGCGCATTGTCCTTACAGGCATGGGAGCAACAAGGGGCGATTAAAAGTTTGGTCAATGACAATGATGATGATCTCAATGAGGTCGAACAAGCACTGCATGAACTTCCCGTACAGCGCTATGATGTCAGCCAAATTCAAGCAGAAGGCGGATTTTTAGCAGAACAGGAATTATGGGATCTGTTAACGGTACTCAAGCATAAGAAAAATTTGATTTTACAAGGTCCAACTGGCACGGGGAAAACCTGGTTAGCAAAACGCTTAGCCTATGCCTTAATTGGGCATAAAAGTCAGGATCATGTCAATGTGTTGCAGTTTCATCCCAATACCAGTTACGAGGATTTTATTCGTGGCTGGCGCCCGCAGCTAGATGCTGAACGTAAGCACAGTGAATTGGTGTTGGTGGATGGTCCCTTTTTAATGTGGATTCAAAAAGCGTTAAAATACCCCAATGACCAATTCGTGATGGTGATCGAAGAAATTAACCGTGGTCAACCTGCGCAAATTTTTGGTGAAATGCTGACTTTATTAGAGGCCTCTAAACGCCATCCACATGAGGCATTAGCGCTCAACTATGCTAAACCGCAAGAGAAGGTTTACATTCCGCCCAATGTATATGTAATTGGCACCATGAATTTGGCAGACCGCTCCTTAACGCATTTTGATTTGGCCTTGAGACGTCGCTTTGCCTTTGTGCATTTGGCCCCTAAATTTAACCGTGCTTGGCAAAACTATGTGGCCCAATTTGGTATTGACCAGTCAGCAAGTCAGGCGATAGCGACTGTCGTACAGGCCTTAAATGATGAACTGACAACAGAGCCGCATTTGGGCAAGGCCTGTCTGATTGGGCACAGCTACTTTACCCCAAATCAGGCGATTGAACATGTTACTGCATGGTACACACACGTGATTGATTTGGAAATTATCCCGCTGCTTGAGGACTACTGGTTCGACCAACCGGAACGCATACAGCTTTGGCAACAACGCTTGTTAGAGGCCTTATGAGTAGCCCAACCTACGACGGGATTCCCATTCGAAATTTGTGGCTATTGATGTGGTATGCCTCAGATTTTTATGCCCATATGGGAAGCTCAAGCCAAGGTGTCGAACAGCAAGCAGATGATTTACCACATTCATTACAGCAGCTGTTCTTAACCCAATGTGCACAGTTATGTGCACGGCCGTTACGACAGTCTTATGCACGGACAGCGCAACGCTTAGCACACGTTCGCGGTAAAATCGACATGATCACCACCCATCAGCATGCCTTACTTGATCGTGGGCAAGTGGCTTGTCAATTTGAGCAGCTTGAATTAGATGTGCAGCGTTATGGGTATTTATATTATGTCTTGGAGCAATTAATCAGTGCAGGCCCGTCAATGGCCATGCTGCATCAGCTACGTGCGCAGCGACAACAGCTCAAAAGCCTAGGGATACGACAGTCCGCGCCGCATTATCAGCCTCAGCGCGATCGTTTTGGGCCGTGGGAGCGCAGTATGCAACACTGCTTGTACCTAGGGCAGTTGCTGTTGGCCTTTCATGTACCCACGCAACAGGTGGGACAGGCCCATTTTTTACAACCCAATAGTCAATCCAGTCATGGGCTACGTCAGCTGTTTGAAAAAGCCATGGCTGGGTTTTATCAACGGCATGCTCAGCAGTATCAGCTGCGCCGTGCAGTCACATTACGTTGGCCTGAAGACCCGACACAACCAAGGTCAGCTTATCTGCCTCATATGATTGCTGATATGGTCTTACAACATCGCCAGCAACCGCTCTGTATGTTAATTGACACTAAATTTACCGCGATCTTTCGTCCAGGGTATTATCGTCAGCAGGATTTGCTCAAAAGTGAGTATTTGTATCAGCTTTACAGTTATATACGCTCTCAGGAGCAGCCCAATGCCGCGTTTCAATTCACGCATGCCATGCTGTTACACCCTGCGGTTGGACAAGATGTGACAGAGCAGGTGGTGATGCAAGGCTATCGCATGCAATTTTGTACAGTGGATTTAAGCCAAAGCCGAGAGGCGATTGAACAGCGTTTATTGAGTCTATTGCCGCATCATAGTGCCACCACGGCATATTGATTGCGCCCATATTTTTTGGCTTGATAGAGGGCTTGATCTGCTTGAATAATAAACTCAGACAACGTGGCTTGCGGTGAAGGGACAATATTTACCACGCCAATGCTAATCGAGAGCATACTCGACACGGGGCTGCGTGGGTGAGGCAAGGCTAAATGTCGAACCTGTTTTAAGAGGTTTTGCGCCATATGCTCAGCCTGTTGCAGTGTACGCATGGGTAACACCAGCATAAACTCTTCTCCGCCATAACGGGCAGCTAATTCATGACTGCGCTGTGTCTGGTTCGTCAGAACTGTCGCCAACTGTCTTAAACATTCATCGCCAGCAATATGACCAAAACAGTCGTTATAATGCTTAAAATAGTCAATATCGAGCATCATCAGGCTCAATGGGGTTTGATAGTGTTGCGCAGAACGCCATTCTCGGGTTAACACTTCTTCTAAATAACGGCGATTTGCCAGTCCAGTTAAGGCATCATGACGTGACAAGGCTTCTAACAGTTCTGCTTGTTGCAAGAGTTTGCTTTGATTGAGCTGAATCAAACAATTTTGTAAAAAATTGGCTCGATTTTGACGATCAAGTGCATAACATAATGCCATACCCAAAAAACTGGTAAAAATATAACTTCGATTTAACACCAACCAATCAATTTGGTAATCTAACCAGTGACAGACTGAGACTGTAAATAATCCGCCCAACCAACCGGCCAGTAAAGCGGTATAAAAGCGTAGTCCAATAAAGCTGTAAATGATAATCACGGCATACATCATCGCCACATGAAACAGGGCATGATTTTCGACAGGGTTGAGTTTTGCGATCATCATGAAGGTCAGCGTTACCGCCCCAACAGCAGCAAAGCCGGCATACCAGTCAAAATAACGATTAAAGCGTGAACACCAACTCAAAAGCCATACGGCAATGGTTAAAATGCCTACCCATACATAGGTTTCAAGCCAGTCATTGCTGAGTTGTTCTTCTAAGCTGACCTTATACAGCCCGAAAGTTAAGAAGCTATATAAAATAAAAACAATCGGGGCGCGAATACGCAGTTCGCGCACCACTTCTTGATGATAGTGTTGACGATAAATTTTTTCGATATGACGTGGAAAATAAACATAATTAAGACGATGCGCAATGAGCTTTTGCACTTGTTGATAGCTGATTTGTGTGCAACCAGAGAGTTTCATAACAAGCACTCAGGATCAAAGTCAAAGAGACAGACGATAAGTGCAAGATGGCGACAATCTTGCCACTTTATGGTGTAATTATGAACACTATAAAGGATAATTACATTAAGTAACAGAGATTTAGTAGAGAATTTTTCAAAACTGTGAGTGAGATAATTACTTTGTTTAAAATTGTGACGTGTTTAACTTTTATTCACACTAAAGCAAATTTTTGCTGTTTATCTAGGCGACGCTACAGCGCGATCAGGCTGTAGGGTCGCATCTTAGTTTAAGCGGGTTTATAGAGGCCCAGTTGAATCAAGTGCAAACGTAAAATACGTCTTAATTCGAGGACAGCCTCTGGGGTTTCTTGAATGGAATGGCTCCCCACAATCACTTTTTCCGACACAGCCCCTGCCAAATGAGCACTTTGGTAAGGCACAACATCATCATTGATGAGCTGTGGATCACTTGAGCCGGTGTTGTTGCCAATAATACTGTGATAAGGAAGGCCTGCACGTGGCACAATGTCTGCGGTTAACCGAATAAAATTAGATTGTTGGCTTAAATTGCTGGGGCCATTTTGCATGATATTTTTATTCATACTTTTCCATAAATTTTTAATGCTTGGATCTTCATCCTGAATGGCATCACCCACAGCAGTTAAAAAATTCCCTGGTAACTTAATGATTTTGCGTGCTGCTTTGGTAAACCATAAATCTGCAAACTCTGTCCCTCGGTGTGGGGCAGCCAAGAAAATGGCTCGACTAAAATTGGGAATGTCTTGCATAATCATGCGCTGACGCACAATCGGAATATTGCGGTACTGTTCAAGCTGACGGGCATTCATGTTGGTCAAAGCCTGTTGGGTGACATCGGCATTACTGACCAAGAGTCGGGCAATAATGCCGCCCATACTGTGTCCAATCAGCACAGCCTCTTTTTTGGCTGCGGCAGAGGGCTGAATCTGCTGAAAAGCTTGGGTGAGTAGGGCATGAATTTGGAAGCGACTTTCAATAATGGGCATATTGGTCGAGTAAAACACCTGCCATACTTGATAATTTTCACGTAATACGGGATCACCCATAATATCATTGGTGAGTCTGACCCAAGCTTCTGGACTACTGGCTAAGCCATGTACCAATACAATCACCTTTTTATTGGGATTATACGGCTCAAGCATATACAGATGCGGCATGGTTAAACGGTCATCTCGATCAATCAAGCTTAAATACGCCGACTTGCCTAGGCCATCTTGTGCCAACCATAAACCATAAGGTGCAGAGAAGTTGGCTGCGAGAGGGTATTGGATACGATTGATCTCGACCTGTTCATATTTATACGGATCATAAGTGGTCAGCTCGAATTCTGAGGTTTTTAAGATCATATCGATGCTATTGGCACGCCGTGGCTGTGCAGTAATGGTGGCCGCCAGATAGCGTGGTGAATGAATATTCGGATTACGCCCCGCGTGGTAAGCATAATTTAAGGGATCAATAATATATTTTGGTTTTTCAGTGGCATTTGCACTAGGATCAGGCAGTACTAAGGCAAATTCCGCACCAAAGCCATCGCGACGTGTAATTGAGCGTAAGCCCGAGAAGTTTAAATTATAGGTCGACAGCAGTTGCTCAATCGGTTGATTTTTCAGTTCTGGATAATACTCTAAATTTAAGTGATAACGACTTTGACCAATTTGAATGGTTTTGGGCACAGTATTGGGCTGATAACGCACTGCATAAATACTGACCATTTTGGCAATGGCCTGATTATAAAAGTCGCGAATTTGCACCTGACGGTTATCAAAAATACGGTCTTGCGGGGCACGTTTGGTATGGAACATATAGGCATAACTATAGCGAATGCTTTGGTCTAACATGCCTAATTGTTGTTCTAAACACTGTTCACGTTGCTGTTGTGCAAGCTTTTTTTGTTCTTCGGAGCGGCTTAAAAGAGACGTTTTACACTCAACTGATTTATCCAATTCAATGGCTTTGGCTAGAAACAGCTCACTGGCTGTGGACAGCAGTTGTTCATCTTGAATTTGTGGAGTGTCTTTTAGATTTTGCACACATTGCTGTGGTTCGAGTACACAATTTTTGGCTTCACGCCCAGTCATTGACAGCACGTTCAGACTGGCCTCACTCAGTTGGCTACGGGTGAGGATACTGTCACGCTCGTTGGCAATCGAGACATTCAGGGCTTGGTTTTTTACGCTCACCACTTGGCAACCTGAAAGCAGCATGACACTGATGAAACTTAGCAACACAGATTTATTCATATTATTATACGGGCTTAACTTTTGCTAAAGTCTCTTGATCATACGACATTCTACGGGCGTTTCTCTACAGTTGATCAAAAAAAAGACCGTCTAAACGGTCTTTTGGGCTAGGGTTGCAACTTAAGAGGTGGTCATAATTTGCCACACATTCCAACGGCCTTTGTTTTGGATTTCTTGAATTAAACGATCGACCACTTGGCCTTCTTGAGGATACTTGACCTTGTAGTTACGTAAGGTTTGCACAGCATTGGCTTTTTGTTCCATGGCAATGTAATTGTTTGCCGCGGATAAATAGGCTTCTTGCACGCCAGCATTCATGGCTTTGTTTAAATACGGAATCGCTTCTTTGTGACCCCCACCTTCTGACAAACTAAAGCCAAACCAGAAGTTCACTTCAGGATCATTGGGGTTCACTTTTAAAATACGCTGTGCGTAATTGAGCGACTTAGTGGTATAGGCTGAGCCTAAATCAAGATTACGGGCCATGATTGAGGCCTTAAAGGCACGCAATAATACGTCAAAAGAGGCATTATCTGCACTTGCGAGGCTATCGAGCTGTTGAGTGACCTGTTTGAGCTTTGCTTCAAAGCCACGACGTTCCTTACGTTCACTAAAGCGCGGTGGATAGTGACGTGCTTTACCTTCAACCAATTGTAAAAAATCATCAATTGCAGTGATATCGACTTGATTGTCGCCTGCTAAAGCAGCATAGCTCATGCTGCGCGTGCTGTGATTCGTTTTTGGAATGATGAGCTTGTTGGTATCGAGGGTTAAACTGCGATCATCGCCTTGACGTGACACCATCAGTTTTGTCACAGGTTGTTGGGCTGCAGCCACTAAAGCCAACTCAAATGCAGGAGGCTGGCTGTAGTCCAAAGGATTTAAAGCATAAAAGGGTGCTGTGAGTTCTGGCTCAGTAAACACGATGTTATTTGAAGCGGAGGAGCTATTATTTTTATGGGGTAGAGCGCTACAGCCTGCGAGGAATACGGCAGCAGCAAAGGCACATGCCAAAGGCTTTAAAGTCATCATGGTTATCCGTTCAATTTATTGTAAACATAAAGTGCTATGTTGTTCGTCAGTCTAAGAAAAGTCTGACGAACATGCAAGTACAGCTACATATTGAAACTGAAATTTAAGCCTTAGATTGACTGCTTTGCGCTTCGCATTCGCGGCGAACTTCTTCCAAAATTTTCAGCTCTTCTGGACTAAACGGTTGCACTGCATCCGATGGGGTTTTAAAGGTTGGATCTAACAATGACAAACGTTGGCATAGTAGATTCATGCGCTGTTCATTGTGCTGAATACGATCTAACAGTACGCGCATGCCCTCAATCATTGGGTCGGTATGATCTTGGGTGGCTGCATAAGGCTGGAAACCAATACTTTCAGCATATTCACGACGACGGTTTTCGTCATCATCTGCTTTGGGTTTGTCTTTGCTGATAAAACGTGCCGCGCTGCCGACAGCAGTGGTTTCAGGCGGAACTTCTTTGGTCACCACAGCGTTGGAACCAACTTTGGCATTTTTGCCTACCGTAAATGGACCGAGAATTTTCGCTCCAGCACCAATCACGACACCATCTTCAAGTGTGGGATGACGCTTGCCTTTATTCCATGTGGTGCCACCCAAAGTCACGCCATGATACAAAGTCACATCGTCGCCAATTTCCGCAGTCTCGCCAATGACCACACCCATACCATGGTCAATGAAAAAGCGTTTACCAATTTTCGCGCCGGGGTGAATTTCAATCCCAGTTGCAAAGCGACTAAAAGATGACAGTAGGCGAGCTGAACCTTTACATTCTTTTTTCCATAATTCATGTGCCACACGGTGCATGATTAACGCGTGAATGCCAGGGTAAGTGGTTAAGACTTCTAATGTATTTCGTGCGGCAGGATCTCGCGCGAATACAGCTTGTATGTCTTCTTTGAGCTGTTTAAGCATTAGGCCTGATCCTCATGATCTTGAGTTTTTGGGGCAGCAGGTGTCCATTTACCTTGCTGCATAGCTTGTACACGGCTAAAAATACCGCGTAATAAGTGATATTCCATTTTATCTAATTGTATACGTCCAAAAAGTCGGCGCAAGCGCAAAGGCAGTAAACGTTTATTATTTGGGTCCATAAACTCAATATCTGCCAACATTTGCTCTAAATGTGGGTAGAATTTATCCATATCTGCCTGCGTAACCAACGGTTCATCCCAATGCATACGTTCGCCGTCGATGACTTGCATCTGTGCATCCGGATCTTCGGGTTGATCAAGTAACGCCAAAGCCGCCATACGCATTTCATAGCAAATCACTTGAATGGCTTGAGCGACGTTGAGTACACCGTATTCGCTATTGACTGGAATGGTCACATGATAATTGGCCAAGGCCAACTCTTCATTGGTTAAACCGCGGTCTTCACGGCCAAACACAATTGCAACCTGTTGTTGATGCTGTTGAATCGCTTTGAGTGATTTTTCTGCCGCAGGGCGGGCATCGAGTAACGGCCATGGAATGGTACGGCTACGCGCACTAGTACCAAACACCAAATGACAATCTTGAATCGCATCTTCTAAGCGTTCTACAATTTCAATCTGTTCAAGTAGGTCAGTTGCACCTGCCGCTAAGGCATCAATGTCTGGGTGTGGGTAGGTCTTTGGCGCAACCAGCACCAATTTGCTTAAGCCCATGGTTTTCATGGCCCGTAACGCACTGCCAATGTTCGCGGGTAAGGTGGTGTTGACCATCACAATACGGATGTGAGAAAGCTGTGCTGCAAGTGCAGCATGATCACGTTGAGTCATGTTGAATCCAATAATTTAAGAATACTGTTGTTGCTGCATCTGCTCGTGATAGGCATCTAAGGCATCTTCAATGCTGATGTCTTGTGGCGGTGGGGCCACCTGAATCACCTGTGCGGGTGGGGCAATGGTTTTCGCGGCTTTTGATTTGACTTGGTACTGAATATGTACGGCTTCTTTGCCAAAATAGTCACGCAATTGGGTCAATAAATCATCTAATGGGGCAACTTTCCAATTTAAGCCCAAATGCAGTTCCGCTGACGCGTAGGCATAATCTAGATGGATCTGTACCGGAATATGGTTACACAAATCGACCTGACAATATGGTGTAAGCAACTGCCCAAGTTCTTTTGCTAAGCTTTGGCTTAAATGCGCTGGACTTAAATGCAGCTGAATACAGTTGGCACGTTTTTGACGAATATCATTTAAGGCAAAGGCTTTGGTCAGGCGGCCCATTGGGCGGTCATAGCCTTCACGCTCATAAATTTCGCCTTCAATCACCACCACTTTGTCGACCTGAATAATCTCTTTAAAGCGTTGGAAACGTTCATGATTGGTCGAAACCTCAATACGGGATGTACCATCATCTAAGGTTAACATCATTCGATTAGGGAAGTTCGCAATGTCAATCACGAGGCCTGCAAAGACTGTGGTCACGCCACGACGTGTCGGGGTTAATTCATTGAGTTTGTTAGAAACAAAAGCTTTGAGTTCATTACGGTAAACATCAATTGGGTGACCGGTCAGATAGAGGCCAAGCGTATCTTTTTCACCTTTTAAACGTACTTCGTCAGACCAAGGTTTGACGGGCTGAGCAGGTTTACGTTGTACTTCTTCGACTTCACCAAACAAATCCATAATGCCGGTTTCACGGTTATGGCGGGCTTGATCCGCGGCTTGGACGGCTTCAGGCAGCTGTGCCATGAGGCTTGAACGTTCAATTCCCAAGCAGTCTAAGGCACCGGCACGAATTAAAGCTTCTAAAGTACGTTTGTTGATTTTTTTCAGATCAATACGATGGCAAAAATCAAACAGGTCTTTATACGGCCCTTGTTTTTGACGTGATTCAATGACCGACTGCATAGCCGCTTCACCCACGCCTTTAATTGCACCTAAACCATAGACAATGGTATTGGGGCTGCTGGCATGGAAGTTATACAGTGACATGTTCACCGAAGGAGGCAATACCTCGAGCCCATTAATCCGACAGTCATCAATTAAAAACACCACGTTGTCGGTGTTTTGCATCTCTGAGGTCATTACCGCAGACATAAATTCAGCAGGGTAATGTGCTTTCAGCCATGCGGTTTGATAGGCAACGAGGGCATACGCTGCAGCATGGGATTTGTTAAAACCATAGCCTGCGAATTTTTCCATATAGTCAAAGATATGGTTGGCAGTGTCGGTATCAATGTCTTTTTTGGCTGCACCTTCAATAAAGATTTGGCGCTGTTTGACCATTTCTTCAGGTTTTTTCTTACCCATGGCACGACGTAGTAAGTCTGCACCACCAAGACTATAGCCGGCACAGAACTGTGCTGCTTGCATCACCTGTTCTTGGTACACCATAATCCCGTAGGTGGGTTCTAACACGCCTTCAAGCAGGGGATGCAGATATTCAAACTCACCACCATGCATACGATGAATAAAGTCAGGAATCAGATCCATAGGACCTGGGCGATACAGCGACACGAACGCAAT
>CAVBYE010000042.1:0-19541 GCA_963599285.1 Bacteroidaceae bacterium
CGCCATTTTTTCGGCTTTTTCTTTGTCGATTTTGCGTTCAACTTCTTCGACTAAAGACAGCACGTCACCCATACCTAAGATACGCTGTGCAACACGCTCAGGATGGAAAGGTTCTAAAGCATCAAGTTTTTCACCCATACCCAAGAACTTAATTGGCTTGCCCGTAATGGCACGTACTGACAGTGCCGCACCACCGCGGGCATCACCATCGGTCTTGGTTAAGATGACACCAGTCAGTGCTAAAGCATCATTAAAGGCTTTGGCAGTATTGGCCGCATCCTGACCGGTCATGGCATCCACCACGAACAAGGTTTCGGTTGGGTTAATCGCAGCGTGTAAGTCTTTAATCTCGTCCATCATGTCATCATCAATATGCAGACGACCTGCAGTATCGACAATTAACACATCCGCAAATTGAATTTTGGCTTGTTCGATGGCACGATTGGCAATGGTAATCGGGTTTTCGTCGGCACTTGATTCAAAGAAAATCGCGCCCACTTCGCCTGCAACCGTTTGTAGCTGTTTGATTGCCGCTGGACGGTAAACGTCGGCAGACACCATCGCCACTTTTTTCTTTTGACGTTCTTGTAAGAAGCGAGCCAATTTTGCAGCTGTGGTGGTTTTACCCGCACCTTGTAGACCTGCAAGCAAAATCACCACCGGTGGTTTGGCTTGTAAATCTAAAGTTTCGTTGGCTTCACCCATCATTTTGGTCAGTTCGTCATAGACGATCTTCACAAAGGCTTGACCAGGCGATAATTGGGTCATCACCTCTTGGCCTAATGCTTGTTCCTTAACTTTCGCGATAAATTCACGAGTTACAGGTAACGCAACATCGGCTTCAAGAAGTGCCATACGTACTTCACGTAACGTATCTTTAATATTGTCTTCGGTTAGCTGCCCTGAGCCAGTAACATTTCTTAAACTCTGCGTGAGTCGTTCTGTTAAGGTATCAAACATTGCAAAATCCGCTTAAAATGGTTGTTGCAAAAAAATCTTTCTGAAAAATAGAAAATTTATGCATAGAATGCTATAGGATACTGTAGTTCGCATAGAATTTACATCAATGAATATTCATCATCCCGAAAAAGGTTTGACATGATTAGCCTGCCCTTGGTCTATACAATTTTGGCTTTAGTTGCTTACACCACATCGTTTTGGTATGTGTTTGCGCATTTAATGTCAAAACGTGAGCCAAGTCAGGGATTGATTGTGCTGCTGTTAAGCTTAGGTTTAATGCTGCATGCCGGGGTGTTATATAACGATATGTTGACCCCGCTGGGTGTGAACTATGATGTGTTTAATTTGTTGTCGTTTACATCGGGGCTCATGCTGTTACTAAGCATGTTGTTTAGCTGTTACCGCCCTGTGTTGGCACTCACCTTGATTGGTATTCCTGTGGCAGCCACAGGTTTGATTTTAGGTTTTAGCTTAAGTCAGCCTAAGCTCACCTTACAAAACTACTCTTTGGGCTTAGACATTCATATTTTGCTGTCACTCGCTGCCTATGTGGTGCTGCTCATGGCTGCTGTACATGCCATCTTACTGTGGTTTCAAACCCGTGAATTAAAAAAGAAAAATAAGCATAAAAAGCGAGTTTGGGTCAATTTGCTGCCTTCTTTGCAAGCTATGGAATCTTTATTATTTGATTTGCTGATCACCGGCTTTATGATTTTAACGGTGGCTTTAGGATTTGGCTTATTTACCATTGATGACTTTTTTGCCCAACACTTGGCACATAAAACAGTCTTTAGCATGATGTCTTGGTTAGGCTATGCCAGCTTACTGATTGGACACTATGCTTTTGGTTGGCGTGGCCAAAAAGCCATTCGCTTTACCCTCATTGCCTTTGGACTGTTGGCGATTGGTTTTATTGGTTCTAAATTTATTTTGGAAATGATTTTAGGGCGTTAACAGCCTAGTCTTCACTGCTATCAGGTTGGCGGTTTTGCTCGATTGCACCCAAACAAACAATCTGACTTGTCAGTGTGCTAAAAAAAACGTATAACACCGCTTTTACTCTGCATAGGTCAGCACGTTGAAACTTATTCTTGCACCCATGGAAGGCTTAACTGATCCCATTATGCGTGATGTTTTAACATCGGTGGGGCGCTTTGATTGGTGTGTCACTGAGTTTATTCGTGTCACCAATTCAGTCCTGCCCGATCATATCTATCACCAATATTGCCCTGAATTACTCACTGAGGGCAAAACTGCGGCAGGCACGCCCGTGCATGTGCAGTTTTTAGGCAATGATCCTGAAATGTTAGCGGCCAATGCGATCCGCGCGGTCGAACTTGGGGCACCGGTGATTGATTTAAACTTTGGCTGCCCAGCAAAAACCGTCAATCGTCATCGTGGTGGTTCAATTTTACTTGATGAACCTGAAGTGGTACATCAGTTGGTCAAAGCCGTGCGTGATGCCGTACCTGCCCATATTCCGGTATCCGCGAAGATGCGTTTAGGCTATATGGATCGCAATTTTACCCTAGAAAATGCACACGCCATTGAAGATGCCGGTGCCGAATGGGTAACCGTACATGCGCGCACCAAAGCAGATGGCTACACACCTCCTGCTTTTTGGGATCAATTGGCTCCTATCCGTGAAGCCTTGAAAATTAATGTCATTGCCAATGGTGAAATTTGGAGCAACGCAGATGCCAAGCAATGCTTATTGGAATCCGGCTGTGAAGATCTGATGATTGGTCGTGGTGCAGTCACTACACCAGATTTAACTTTATGTATTCGTGAAAATTGCGATACACCATTAATCACTTGGCAAGAACTGTTGACCCTACAAATTCGTTTCTTAAGTGGCTCATTTAAGAAAGAAATGAATATGGTCGGTCGCTATAAACAGTGGCTCGGCATGATGTCGAAGCATTATCCTGAAGCCAAAGCACTTTGGGACGAAGTGAAACGCCTCAAAGCTCTAGATGATGTGGTGCAGACCTTAAAGCAAAAAATGTAATGCCCTGCCTCGATTTAATCGAGGCATTTTTTATTGTGAACTGACTTGGCTAATAAAGGTTGGCAGTGGCCAAGCCCCGCCAATAAAGCCTTTGCATTGGCTGTTCTGTGCCACATAACTCCGCACAAAGCGTTGACCAAGCCAAATCCATTCTTGGGCCAAGCCACAATCACCTACACCACGGCCTTTTTGATGGCTAAAAATATGACCCTCACTAAAGCTTGTTGCCGAGGTCGTGACCGTTTGTCTGACCGAGCGCAAGTCATTAGACACTACCCACATCCCATAGCCTTCATTATAAGCACTGCGCCAGCATGGACTCTGCACTAAAAAATGCTGTCGATTCAGCGGATAAATAGACACACGACCCTGTGCGTGAGATGGTGCATGCCAGAGCATTGGACAGTCTTGTGCCGTAACCAATGCTCTAAATTTATGCTGTAAATTTTTCGCTGGCACAGAGTTCAGGGCATAATGTACCGCGGTACCACGGCGATAATCACGAATCACATAGTGAGGCATCGTTTCAGGCTGCAACAGCTGCCGTGTACTTTTACGCCCTGTATTTACCCATGCTGACTTTGTGCCTTCACGGGCTTGAAAGTCATCCATACTCTGTAAAATGATTTTCATACCTTGCATGGAGATGGTCCATTGCATCGCTTCAGCAATGAGTTCAATGTTGCTCGACGATTGCATGTGTTCAAGTAAATAGGCAGTGGATTTGGCATCAAGCTTGGCTTTATTGGCCTCAAAGTTTAGTGTCGCAATGTCGTCCCCATCTAAACGTAATTGAGCAGATGCTGGCGCCTCATGTGCTAATACTTGCACCAGTGCAGTCACAGCTGCATGCGCACCAGCCTCACGCTGTAACAACAGTGCAACACTGGGCTGCTGCTCGGTTTGATAACCAATCGCCCGGCAAGTGCCGGTATTGTCACAGGCCATTTCCCAATCTTCATGCGCAACATGTACACCTTGAATCGCCGCAAAACTCGCTGGACTGAGTCCCAATAACATCAACCAAAAGCACTTTTGCATTCTATTTTCCTAATTGTGCTACGCAAACGCACTATACGACATATAAAAACACCGCTGTATCAGTATGAAAAGCGGTGTTGGTGGCTAAAATTTGACTAAATCATAACCTAAATCATGGCGCATGGCATAGAAATATGTTGATGAACCATTTTCCATTTGCCTTGACTCTTTTGGAAACACAGCGTGGTTCGGCACCAAGGTACATTTAAGGTGTGTTGCTGCTCGGCCTTATCAATTTTAGAGTAACAGTGTACAAAGGCCAGATCGTTTTCGGCGTAAATTTTCATGTCTTGACGATAGACACAAATATCATCGGAAAAATAAGGACTATATTGCTCCCAAAGTGCTTTATAGGCTGCAGCACCTTCAAGCTGTGAGCTGACATCAAACACACTCACATCTTGTTGACATAAATCCGTAAGGGTCTGTATGTCCAGTCGAGCAACCGCATTGTCCCATTGCTTGAGCTTAAATAAGATTTCTTGCGTGGTATGCATATCGCCAACGAATTGAACAGACATAAATGTTTCTCCAATTTTTCTCGTGTCTTCAGATGAATAAAATGCCCTCTTGATGTCGCCTCGCTTGAAAATAGCATTGACCCTATTTTAAAGCTGCGCCATCGCTCACAACGTATACTGATGTTCACGCTGCTTCATTTGCTTGCATTTTATACAGAATTGAGTTCGGGAAAATGCCCTGTGAGCATTGCACTATATAACTCATACAATCGCTTAACAGAAAGTTGATGCACTTGGTCAGATCATCACTCGGATAGGCTATGATACGCTTTTTGATTACAGACAAATATATATTTTTTGTTTTAATTCAATATTTTATTTTTAATAAAGCAAAATTTCTCCATTAAAAAATAAGCTTTAATTATCATTTAATGGAGCGAAAATGATTTAGATCACAGTTTTTGTGTAGGTGGCTTTATTCATTTCTAAAATTTCTACACATAGTTGTAGGCTTATGCTTTGCTTGGCAACATGCTGTTTTAGGGTTTCAAGTAGTTGAGTTGAAATCTCGTGTTGTAATTCAACTGAACGACCGGTTAATAAAGACACTTTGACATGAATATAGCCTTGATCGGGCTCATCTAAACCAATCACATAGAGGCTCTGTGCTTGTGCACGGGTTTTTAAATCTAAACCAGAGCTGACATAGCCTCCTGCAAGTAAGGTCTGATTCAATGCAATTAAGAGCGGTTTGACTTCAAGTTGTTCAAGGTTATCTGAGTATTCAACATGAATATGGGGCATGAGGTTATCCAAGTAAAAGAAATTGAAACAATGGAGCGCTCAGGCTCCATCGGATTACGCTTTTTTCACAAACTCAGACTTGAGTTTGATCTGGCCAATACCCTCAATTTTACAATCAATATCATGACCATCACTTGAATCAGGGACTAAACGAATGGTTTTAACTTTGGTGCCGACCTTCACTACAGAAGATGAACCTTTGATTTTTAAGTCTTTAATTACAGTGACGCTGTCGCCGTCATTTAATACATTACCGTTGGCATCTTTAATTACGGTGAGTTGTTCAGCCTCTACTTCGCCTTCTTTCCATTCGTGGGCACATTCAGGGCACACCAATAAAGCGCCATCTTCATAGGTATACGTTGATTCGCATTTTGGACAATTCGGTAATGACATAGTCACCTCAAGGTCATAAAAAAGTAAGCTGCCCGAAAAAAATGGGCAGATAAACGCTAATTATCGCCCATTTTTAGCCTTAAGCGAAGCCTTCGCTTTGTGGTTTATGAATGCCCATCAACTTCATCATCAAATACATAGGCAATACAGCCCCAACCTTGATAGCTTGCCCCCATGCTAGCGGCCACATCATGCAGCCACTGTTCTAACTCAGTGATCTCTATATAGTTGGGATAAAGGGTAATATATAAGGTCAACAACCACTCGCTGTCATGTTCAGGATCCGGCACTACACTGATTTTTTGTTGTTGTCGTAACAAGGTTAATGCACAGCGCTCTGCTGCAATTTGCTCTTGAAAACTGAGCATAAATTCAATTTCGTGGGGCTGACTCAAGTCATCACCATCACGATACATATGCCATAGGGTATTGCCATTTTCATCATTGGGAAAAAGGACATAATCTCGCGCCATACCATTTCCTTGCTTTGTTGTGATTATTGTGGAAAAGACTCAGGGATCGTTTTAGCTTAACTGAGTTTTTCAGGCTTTGCAGCAATAAAAAAGCGCCCGTAGGCGCAATTAAAATGCAGGCGGCGCCTGTAGCTGTAGCCTTTCTCCAGTCATCGGATGATGACAGGCCAAAGCACTCGCGTGTAACGCCATGCGTCCTAAGCGACTGCGTTTAGGCTCTGGATGATAAATTTTATCGCCTGTAATTGGATGCCCCAAATGCAGCATATGCACCCGCAGCTGATGTGAGCGACCGGTAATCGGGGTTAGAAGTACCCGCGTAATCTGCTGCTCGGGGTCATAGCTCAGCGCTTCATAGAAGGTCAGTGCTTTTTTACCCACTTCATAGTCAATCTTTTGTTTAGGACGATTGTCCCAATCTGCAATTAACGGCACATCGACCTGACCTGTGCCTTCAAGCTTGCCTTGCACTAAGGCAATATAGTGTTTGTCGACTTGACGGGCTTGAAACATTTTACTGATCGCCACTTCTGCATCACGGTGTTTGGCAAACATTAAAATGCCTGAGGTGGCCATGTCTAAGCGATGGGTAATTTTCGCCTGTGGATGTACTGCCAAAACCCGTAAATATGCGCTGTCATGATGCTCAGGCAATCGCCCCGGTACCGACAACAAGCCCGCAGGTTTGTCGATAATGAATAAGTCGTCATCTTCATACAGCACCACAAGGGGTTGTTGTGGAGGTTGATAGACAAAGTCGTCGTTGAGCGGCATAACAGCGAGGTCATTTTTAAAAGAAGCGCAACTTAACAATTGCCTTCTCAGCTGTCAAGATGAAAAAGACTGCACTCTGGCAGTCTGTATTTTTAATTACAATCTGGATCAATCACATAACTGGTTTGGGTAAACTTCTGCCACGAACCTGTTGCTGCACCATCAACCACTAAAATAGAAATCAAGCCCCAATCGATCAAAATACCTAACAGTGTGGTTGGATCAAAACTCTTTTGTGGTGCAAGGCTATTGGTACGACAGCCCGCTTTTTCTGCTTTAATCACATAGTCGCCTTTTTTCTTAAAGGTATATGTTGCATGACCTTTGCCCATGTATTCATCATTTACATAAAGACGTGCTTGCTCATCATTACTGCGAATATTCATGGTTTGTGTTGAGCCATTGAAAATAGTTGCACAGCCTGAGGTGAAACTGATTAATGCGACGAGCGCAGACACTTTTAAAAATTTCATGCTTTCCCCCGAAAGTTTAAATGTAATGGTTTAGTTTAACTACACAGTCAAAAACCGCCAAACCTTAGGGGTTTTTAATTCTATTCTCAAGTGCTTTTTTCGCTGTCTGCTGTTTAGTTATACTAATCACTTTTATATGTGATTTTTTTTTGAAAATAGCTCAAAATACGCCAATACATTGACAGCAATCATTTTGAGTATGACTATGGACACCCTTGCCTTTCGCGCCTTTTCATTAAATGGTGTAGACGCACAAAAATTTCTACAAGGCCAAGTGACATTACACGTAGAACGCTTAGCAGAAAACCTCACCCGCTATACAGGGATTTGCAACTTAAAAGGACGTTTACAGTTTGGTTTATGGTTAACCAAACTCAATTCAGAAAGCTTTGTTATTGTCACAACTAGTGATCAAGCTGAGGAACTGGCTAAACACATTAAAAAGTTTGGTGCATTTTCTAAAATGAAGCTCGAAGAGATCGGTACGGTTTATCCAAGCTTAACGGAAGACAGCACGACCTTTAGCGATACAGAAACCGATATTGCAGCTTGGCAACTGGCTGCGATTGAGGCTGGTCAAGCATGGCTGACAAGCGCAAGCTTAGGTGAATTCCAACCGCAAGAATTACGTTTGCATCAACGTGAGGGTGTGCATTACGACAAAGGTTGTTATTTGGGTCAAGAAATCGTGGCGCGTCTTTGGTTTAAAGCCAAACCTAAACATTGGTTACATTTAGTGGCGGGTCAAGGTGGTGCACCCAATGTGGCAACCCAACTCAGCAAAGATGTTGAAGTGGTGAATGCCGTGGCAACCGATGCAGGATTTACGGCATTGGTGGTTGCAAAACCTGAAGCAATCGCAGAACTAGGGTTAACCGTTTTAGATTTACCTGAACACTTAAATGGCGATGTTGCACGTCCGCAAGGCTAAAAACCCGCCATCAAAAAAAACCTCCTCATTGAGGAGGTTTTTAGCTTTAAAACCCATGAAACAGTTTGTTCATGTCTTTGACCACATAGGCTTTAAACTCAAATGCACGGGCATGTTTGGCATCAAATTTGACCGTGAGCTGATCTTTTTGAAATACATACACACGATCGTCTTGACTGACCAAATAAGCTTTGCCCAATGCCAAAAGTAATGCATCAATTTTATCTTGATCGGCAATATTGTCATCGGCATTAATTTTATCGTAATGACGCTTAATGGCTTTAATAAACATGGCAATACTCAATTTTGTGTTGGCCCGTATTGTAGCTTACTTTGGATTTGGATAGGCGTAGTCACCCCATTTACTGGTGCTGACCTGCATAGCGTGTAAGCCTTCGATCAGTTTCACCGCAGCACGTACACCATCGATGATCGGAATCTGTAATTCGGCACTCACTCGATCGGCCAAATCTGCCATACCACCACAACCTAAGACAATGGCCCCAATGCCATCGTGTTGTTTGGCCAGCTGACAATGATGTAACAAACTGGCATAAGCCGCTTCAGGATCATGCTCTAAGGCCAATACAGGTAAGTGAATACAACGAATTTTGGCACAGCGATTGGCAAGCCCATATTGATCCAATAAATGTTCGGCAATAATTTGAGTACGTGCCAGTGTGGTCACAATCGAGAATTTAGTGGCCACTAAGCTGGCCATGTGAAAGGCCGCTTCTGCAATGCCCACCACAGGTGCAGCACTAATTTCACGGGCAGCATGAAGCGCAGGATCACCAAAACACGCAATGATATGTCCATCGACCTCAGGGGCAGCTTGAATAAGTTTTAATACTCCCACTGCTGCCATTGCTTCATCGTAGTGCCCTTCAATTGATGCTACGCCTTGTTTTGGGGAAATCGCCTGAATTGTGCTGTCCGATGCAGCCACTTTACGCGCCACATGCGCCATTTTTTCTGTCATGGCCAGACAGGTATTGGGATTAATCAGTTGAATGGTACAGGGCATGTGAATGCTCATCCTCTTGTTTTTTAATCTATTGTTAGGTTTGGTATTTTTTCAACCCCTTGATATGCAAAGAACAAACCAATAAAAATAAAATTAATTATTTCAATATCTTATAAATTTAATTTGAACATTTGGCACAAAACATGCTCAGCAACAATAAAAATTAAACATGAGTTGCACGATGTCAGAACAACACTATAGTCCCAAACTCAGTAATGAGGATCTCCTGCCCGCCAAGCAAAATTGGTCGTGGTACAACATTTTTTCTTTTTGGATGTCTGATGTGCATAGCATGGGCGGCTACATTGTTGCTGCGAGCTTATTTGCCTTAGGCTTGGCCAGTTGGCAGGTGTTTATCGCCCTCATTGTGGGGATTATTATTGTGCAATTGGCAGCGAATTTGGTGGCGAAGCCGAGTCAAATCGCCGGTGTGCCTTATGCAGTGATTGCGCGGCAAGCCTTTGGCGTGTATGGCGCGAAGCTACCCGCTTTAATTCGTGGTCTGATTGCAATTTCTTGGTATGGGATTCAAACGTGGCTTGCCTCAAATGCCCTCATGTTGGTGCTATTAAAGTTTTATCCAACGCTCAGTCCCCTCACCGAAATGAGTTTTGTGGGTCTATCTGCACTGGGGTGGATCTGCTTTGGGTTGATGTGGGTGTTACAGGCACTGGTTTTCTGGAAAGGCATGCACACCATTCGCGTGTTTATTGATTGGGCCGGTCCATTGGTCTATGTGGTGATGTTTGCCTTAGCTGCTTGGTTAGTCAGCCAAGTCGGTTGGAGCAATTTATCCTTTAATTTAAGCAGTCAAAACTTAACAGTGGGCCAACAAGTGGCACAAACCTTGGTTGCTATTGCCTTAGTGGTGTCATATTTTTCTGGGCCATTGCTTAACTTTGGTGATTTCTCACGTTATGGTCAATCCATGCAACAGGTACGTAAGGGTAACTTTTGGGGTCTACCTTTTAACTTTATCTTTTTCTCGCTATTAACCGTCACCATTGTTTCGGCAACCTATAGCCTGTTTGGCAAAATGGTACATGATCCTTTAGAAACCGTGGCCATGATTGACAATACCACCGCTGTGGTGATTGGCCTATTGACCCTCCTCACAGCCACCATTGGGATTAATATTGTGGCAAATTTCGTTTCTGCAGGTTTTGATTTTTCCAATATTTTTCCACAAAAACTGAGTTTCCGCCGTGCCGGTATGATTGCCGCAATTGGCTCTGTATTTATGACCCCATGGAATTTATTTAACTCACCTGAACTGATTCACTATACCTTGGATGTTTTGGCAGCCTTTATTGGGCCCCTATTTGGTATTTTAATTGCAGATTTCTATTTCATTAAAAAACAACAGGTTCAAGTTGAAGAGCTGTTTAATGATCAAGCTTCTGGGCTGTATTGGTACCGCCACGGAGTGAACCCTAAAGCCGTGCTGGCATTAGTTGCTGCTGTGAGTATTTGCTTAGTCTTTACATTGGTGCCAAAACTGCAGCATTTAGCGCCTTTTAACTGGTTTATTGGTGCGTTCCTCGGTGCAACTTGCTATTACTTCTTGGCTCGCCCTACAGAAGCAAAGGCCAACAGTCCCATTGAGCAAATCGCATCAAAATAAAATCATCATCTCTGCTGTAAAGAAATACGTACAAAGTACGTATTTTTTTATGTTTCACTTTTTACTTAATTTTTCTATGATCACAAGCACCATCTAATTCAAATAATTCGGTTCTTTATAATGAAAAAAATCATGCTCACGACCCTGTTTCTGTTTGGATCTTGTAGTGCGTTGGCCTATACCACGACGCATTTAGATCCCTTGGGCAACGTCAATGCACATTTTTCTGCCGGGCATTCTGCTGAAGCATTTGCACAGCTACAACGCATTGCTAAAACCAGCCAAGACCCTGATGCTTATTATCAGCTGGGGCAGTTGAGTGAAATCGGTCAAGGTACAAAAAAAGCGCCTAAAGCTGCTTTAAAGTATTATCAACACGCTGCCCAAAAAGGTTCAGCCTTGGCACATTGGCGTTTGTATCAAGCTTATGCACAGGGTGAGCTGCACCTCAAGCTCAATCCCCATCAAGCACAACAGCATTTAGATGCTGCAGATCGGCTCAATTTGGCTGATGCTCAAATTCTCAAAGCGAAGCATTTATTTGCACAAGGTGATGTTGACGCAGGTCAAGCCAAGCTTGCGCCGCTGATTGCCCAAGGCAATCTCCAAGCAAGCTATATTCAAGCCAACACGTACTTGGAACAAGGCATTCGTTTAAAAGACCTGCATTTACTGCAAACAGGCTTAAATCAGCTACACCATTTGGGCCAACAAGGGCATGTTGCATCACTCATGCTCTTGGGGCATTTGTACGCTCAAGGGGCGTTGGTCAAGCAAGACTTGGTTAAAGCCAAGAAAATTTTGACCACCTTACAACAGGCCAACATTCAAGCCGCTGAGCCGGCTTTGACCCGTCTCGATCAGGCATTGACGCCTAAAACGGCCTCTTAACCCTCCTCAACGCTGTTTAGCAGCGTTAGAAGTGCCATTGGCTCAGCAGCAGCGCCAACAGTGGAAAACCCAGCACTGTGCTGAGCATTAATGGCGCCAAAGCCTGTTGCTTCATGCCATAGTGTTCAGCAAAAAGTGCAAATGAAATGGGCATAGGTAACGCAGCTAATAATGTACCTGCGTACAACGTCTCCGGACTGGCATCTAAGCCATAGAGTAAAGCAAAAATACACAGGGGCATGAGCAACAATTTAAAGCTCACCAATACGCCGCTCTTGATATCAATCGCGCGTAAGGAAATTCCCACCAAGCCTGCCCCAATGACAAAGAGCGCCAACGGCGATGCTGTTTGTCCCACACGTTCTAAAGCTATAAATAGACCTTGAGGCAAGGGCAATTCAAGTGCGGCTAAGACCATCCCTACAGCAATCGCCAACATAATTGGATTTTGCGCTAATTTGACCGCAGTCTGCTGGATCAGCTGTCGCCGTCCCATTTGCTTGTGTTGCCCAGCTTCAGCAAGGGTCAGCATGACCGCCACCACACATAAGTTTTCAATAATCAGACTCAAAGACAGATAAATTGCCCCTTGTGTGCCCAATAACAGCATCATTAACGCACTACCAATGAAACCGGTATTGGACATCGAGGCACCCATAGCCAAGACACTCGCTTGTGTCAGTGTGGCTTGAAACACCCGCCGATACACTCCAAATGCCAGCCAAAAGCACAGCAATGAGCCGAGCGCATAGGCAAACATATAATCGGGTAACCACAATTGCTGTAAATTTTTACGGGCCAAGGCTGCCACTAAAAAAGCAGGCAATGCGATTTTAATAATAAATTGACTTAAACCCGTGATCAGCGCCTGATTCACCCATTGCCATTTAAAGCTGACATAGCCCAAGCTCAACATACACAATAAAGGCAAGATCAGATCGGTTAACATCAGCAGAGAACTCGCATTCGGCTAACGCGCGTCAAAAGCATGGAATAGGCGTTTAAAGCCATGCGGTTGGCAACGTAAATACTGTGGTGCAATCGCAATCTCTGCCCCGAGCGCAGCGGCCGCATGCCATGGCCAGCGTGGCTCATACAAAATAGCCCGAGCAATGGCAATCGCATCGGCTTGCGCATAATGCAAAATCCCTTCTGCTTGATGGGCTTCGGTAATTAAACCCACGGCAATGACAGGAATCTTGACCACCTGTTTGATTGCGGCAGCAAATTCAACTTGGTAATTGGGCCCAATATGAATGTCTTGCTCAATATGTAAACCGCCACTCGAAACATGCACGTATGCCGCACCATGTTGTTCAAGTTGCTGTGCCAACTGCTGTGAAGAAGCCACATCCCATCCATTGGCATCCTCCATCCAATCGGTAGCAGAAATCCGCACCCCCACAGGATAACCTTGTGGCACCACCGCTTGAATCGCTTGTAGCACCTCTAAGGTCAAACGCATACGGTTGTCTAAACTTCCCCCGTATTCATCGTGACGTTGATTGGATAATGGCGACAGAAATTGATGCAATAAGTAGCCATGTGCCGCATGCAGCTCAATGGCATCAAAGCCTGCCGCCACCGCGCGCTGCGCAGCCGCTGCGAAATCCTCAATCAGCTGTTGGATCTGTGCATGGCTCATGGCCTGTGGTGGATGATCTTGAGGAGCAAAAGGCAGTTGACTCGCCGACACTGTTTGCCAACCCAAGGCATGCTCAGGTGCAAACTGCCCACGCCCCAACCAAGGCTTATCTGTCGATGCCTTGCGCCCTGCATGTGCCAATTGCACGGCAAATGGCATAGGAGAAATGGATTTGACTTGATCTAATACAGCCTTGATTTTTTGCGCCTGCTGATCGTTCCACAATCCCAAATCAGCATGGCTAATACGCCCTTCAGCTTGCACTGCTGTGGCTTCTACAATACATAAACCCGCCCCAGACAAGGCATAATTGGCCCATTGTTGTTGATGCCAATAGCTCACCTCTCCATCGAATTGCGCAGAATATTGACACATGGGTGCAATGATAATTTTATTGTTGAGTTGAATGTTCGCCAATGCCAATGGCTCAAATAAAAGTGCCATAGTGTCGTCCCCTGTATGGTGTTTATGCCTGATCAGTATGTTGTTTTAAAGTCTTGATTTAACCTGCAGCTTACCTTAACAGCACTGGGCTTTATTTGCACAAAAAGAAATAAAAACAGGCTCAAAAGAGCCTGTTGATGTAATTCATCGCACTACATTTAGAAAATCACGCGCGTGCCTAAACCCAGCACGACACCATCATCCACATTGTTGGTTGACCCTGGGTTGATCACGTACTGTAGGTTTGGACGCAGCATGAGCCAAGGGGTTGGGTTATAGCTATAGTTTAGTTCAAGGTTATATTCTGCACTGGCATTATAAGCAGGCTGCTGAATACGATCATTCACATGGACGCGATTCACGGCGAAGCCCAATACATCCTGTGGTTGACTCGGCACGAGACCAATATATTTAAGTCCAATTTGTTGAGTGTTATCCACTTTATTGGTGATGCGGTCATGCCAAGTAAAATTGGCAAAGCTATGTAAGCCTTGGCGACCTGAACCGGTTGAGCTTAACTGCTGCTCAATGGCCAACCAGCCAGCAAAGGTCCGATTTTTAGCATCGCCTGGATTGGCCACGTCTTTTTGATTCTTAAGCTCATCGGCGGTGTTGTACATGCCCCCAACACGGTAGCTGCCTGCTAAACCATTCAGCTTAGGTGTCCACACCACTTCCGCCGGAATCGTTACACCATCAGCTTGGTCAGTATCTAAATTCCAGCCGTGACGCTCGAGCGCATTTTCAGGGTTATATTCATAGACCCCAACTTGTGCCGTTAATTCAGGCGTAAGTTGTTGTTTAACACGTGCACCCCATTGCGACACGGGCGTGTTCATCCAAATATTGCCTTGCCATTTGCCCATTTGTGCCGCACAAAAGGCCGTACTTTGAAAGTCACAGGCCATCACATTAAAGTCCATGCCCAGCCCTAAGCGACCCGCCTTAATACTTAAACCCTGTTCTGGAAACTTTTTCTCAATCGACAGCTCGCTCAGACGAGATTTTTGGTTACCCCGACCATAAGCACCTTGGACGTTGGCCATATGGGGGACTTCGCCCTGCAACTCTTCAATGGAGGTACTTTGGCCTTGGCGTGCAGTCATCACCGCACGTACTGTGGTGTTGTCCCAACCTGCAAGGCGCTCCATATCTAACTGTGTTCCTAACCAAAGTTGGCTCGCCACCCGTGGATCTTCGCCCTCATCACGTCCGCCTTCTGCTAAATATGCAGCATCTGCAATGATATTGGCTTCAAATTTCACCCCGTTTTGTGCCAATTCGCTACGTTGACCATCCCAATCACCCAATAAATATTGACCGTTTGGATCAAAAGCAGACGCTGCATTTGCTGTCGTCATGGCCAGCATGGGCACAAGCACAAAAGTGAACTTTTTCATAAATAACCTAAACTTTTGGAGAGAGAACTACACACTGATCACAGTGGCTGTATATTTATGTTAAAAGTTACATAATTTTTCAGATACATGCTTGGTCTTATTTTTATACTTTTAAAAACTTTAATTTATTAATAGATTAAAAATTGATAAATTATTAAAATAATAAATTAAAATTTACATACAATTCAAAAACTTAAAAAATTAGCTTAAAAAATAAAATGCAATTTAATCTTGATGACAAAATTTGAGTTAGACCAAAGTACAGCAGTTAATGTCTCATTTTTTAATCGGTAAAATCTATTCACAATTTGCTAAGCCCCAATAGCTTGTATTCCCAATAAAATCCCCAATATTATCAAGCATCCTGACTGCCGTATTGAGCTATGCCTGAATTACCTGAAGTTGAAACCACCAAAACCAGTTTATTGCCGTTAATTGGACAAAAAGTCATGCATGTTCAGGTGCGACAGCCGAGTTTACGCTGGCCTATTCCTGATGATTTAGCCAAACTTCAAGGCCAAACATTGTTACAGCTCACGCGACGCTCCAAATACATTTTGGCGCAATTTGAACAGGACAGCATGTTGTGGCATTTGGGTATGTCTGGCAGTTTCCGTCTGTGTGAGCGCGGTGAAGAATTACGTAAACATGATCATCTGATCATTGAATTTGAAGAGCTAGAACTGCGTTACCATGACCCGCGCCGTTTTGGTTGTATTTTATGGTTAGATGCACAGTCACAAGGCAAACTGATTGATCCTTTGGGCCCAGAACCTTTAAGTGAAGCCTTTACCGCTGCATATTTATTTGAAAAGCTCAGCAAAAAAAAGGTTGGCATTAAAATTGCAATTATGGATAACCATGTCGTGGTGGGTGTCGGCAATATTTATGCTACGGAAAGTTTGTTTAATATTGGGGTGCATCCTGCACAGCCCGCCTCGAGCTTAAGCTATGCACAGATTGAGCAGCTGGTGCTGGAAATTAAACGCATTTTAAAACACGCGATCGACTTAGGTGGCTCTACCTTGCGAGACTACACCAACGCCATGGGAGAAAATGGATATTTCCAGCAAACCTTATTGGCTTATGGCCGTGCTGGAGAAATGTGTGTGCAGTGTGAAACAACACTGCAAAACTTAAAATTAGGACAACGTGCTTCGGTATTTTGTCCACAATGTCAGCCGTTAAAGTCATCCTTCAACGCAGAGGTAAATCGATGAAGAGTGCGATCGTTCGCCATATTTTAGTTAAAGATAAAGCTTTAGCAGAACAGTTAAAAAAGAAGATTCATGAAGGTGCTGACTTTGCCAAAGTGGCAAAACAGTATTCGACTTGTAATTCAGCCAAACGCGGTGGTGAATTGGGTGAAGTGAAAAAGGGACAATTGGTGCCTGTGATTGATAAATTGGTGTTTAGTGCAGCAGAACGGGTATTGCATGGACCTGTAAAAAGTCAGTTTGGTTTTCATTTACTTGAGATCAAATTCCGTATCGATTTTTGATCTCGTCGCCTGCGAAAATGCCATAAAAAACGGTGCTTGATGCACCGTTTTTGATCTGCTGCAACACAGGGCTTATTTTTTCTTTAATTCATCACGAATTTCACGCAGTAAAGCGACATCTTCAGCAACTTCTTCTGGTGCTTCCTCTTGTTTACGGCGCAGCTTGTTCATCACTTTCACCAACCAAAACACCACCCATGCCAATAACAAGAAGTTAATTAAGATGGTCAAGAAATTACCATAAGCAAATACATTCAGCCCTGCTGCCTGAGCAGTTGCTAAATTCGTCACGTTATTGGGATTGTCCCCTAGCACTAAGAACCAATTTGAATAGTCAACGTCGCCGCCTAGAATCCATGACACCAAAGGCATAATTAAGTCTTTGACTGCTGAATCGATAATTTTACCGAATGCGCCGCCAATGATCACACCGACAGCGAGATCCATTACATTGCCTTTAACAGCAAACTCTTTAAACTCTTGAACAATACTCATGTTATCTCCAATGCATTATTTTAAAAATTTGTGACAGATTATACATTATTTAGATTTTCTTACTTACTTCATTTTTAATGTACTTGTTTTTTTTGAGCATCAAAATAAGGATTTCGTTAACAAAAAAAACCGCTGACCTAAAGTCAGCGGTTTTTGAGTATCAACTTAACAAATTAATTATTTGTTACGTTTACGTTCGTTTTCAGTCAACCAACGCTTACGGATACGAATTGATTTTGGTGTTACTTCAACTAACTCGTCATCTTCAATGAATTCAAGCGCTTGTTCAAGCGTGTATTCAATTGCAGGAACAAGTGTTAACGCATCGTCAGTACCAGAAGCACGTACGTTTGTTAACTGTTTTGCTTTAGTTGGGTTTACAACCATATCGTCTGAACGTGAGTTAATACCTACGATCATACCTTCGTAAACTTCTAACTGCGGTTTAGCAAACAGACGACCACGGTCTTGTAAGCTGAACAATGCATAGCCCAAGCAAGTACCTTGAACCATAGAAATTAACACACCGTTTTGACGCTTCGCCACTTGACCTTGTTTCATTGGGCCGTAGTGCGAGAAGCTAGAAGTCATGATACCTGTACCTGAAGTCATGGTCATGAATTCAGAACGGAAACCAATTAAGCCACGTGAAGGAACAGTTGCTTCAATACGGATACGGCCTTTACCGTCAACTTCCATATTGGTCATTTCGCCTTTACGGTTACCCATTTGTTCCATTACAGAACCTTGGTGCTGTTCTTCAACGTCAAATGTTACGTTTTCGTACGGTTCTTGCATTTCGCCGTCAATCTCTTTCAAGATTACTTGCGGACGAGATACACCCATCTCGAAGCCTTCACGACGCATGTTTTCGATTAGAACTGAAAGGTGAAGTTCACCACGACCAGATACTTTGAAACGGTCAGGACTGTCAGTGTCTTCAACACGTAATGCTACGTTGTGAATTAATTCGCGGTCTAGACGTTCACGGATGTTACGTGAAGTTACGAATTTACCTTCTTTACCAGCAAACGGTGAGTTGTTTACTTGGAAAGTCATCGATACTGTAGGTTCGTCTACAGAAAGTGGTGGTAAAGCTTCAACATTTTTCGGATCACAGATGGTGTCAGAAATATGAAGTTCTTCCATACCTGTTACACATACGATGTCACCAGCAGAAGCTGATTCAACGTCGATACGCTCTAAACCATGGTAACCCATGATTTTTAAGATACGACCGTTACGTGTTTTACCGTCTTTGTCGATTACAGTCACAGGTGTGTTTAATTTCACTGAACCACGTTGGATACGACCAACACCGATAACACCAACGAAGCTGTTATAGTCAAGTGAAGACACTTGCATTTGGAATGGACCATCAACGTCAACTGCTGGTGGTTCAACGATGTCTACGATTGTTTGGAACAATGGAGTCATGTCTTCAGCCAATTCTTCTGGAGAAGGACCAGCTACACCACGAAGACCAGAAGCATAAACCACTGGGAAGTCTAACTGTTCGTCAGTACCACCAAGGTTGTCGAACAAATCGAAGACTTGATCGATTACCCAATCAGGACGCGCGTTTGGCTTGTCGACTTTGTTGATAATTACGATTGGTTTTAAACCACGTGCGAACGCTTTTTGCGTTACGAAACGAGTTTGTGGCATTGGACCTTCTTGTGAGTCAACAAGAAGCAATACACAGTCAACCATAGAAAGTACACGTTCCACTTCACCACCGAAGTCGGCGTGTCCTGGGGTGTCTACGATGTTGATGCGGTATTCAGTGTTGGTACGCGCATCAGTCCATTTAATTGCAGTGTTTTTTGCAAGAATGGTAATACCACGTTCGCTTTCAATCGCGCCCGAATCCATTACACGCTCAATCTCACCCGCGCGATCACCGAGAGCACCAGATTGTTGCAAAAGTTTGTCTACAAGAGTGGTTTTACCATGATCGACGTGCGCAATAATGGCGATGTTACGGAGAGTTTTAATATCTGACATGTAAATTCAATGCGTATTTAATTTGAGGGCAAATTATACAGAAAAAACTAAACTTTTAGTAGTGACAGTTGATTGACAATATCAATTTTTTTTGACGAAACCCTACCTTTTCGTTTTGTAATGCTGTGGAACTCGATTAGAATAGCATCATCCTGCCAAAACTTTGATGACTAATGTCTGATT
>CAVBYE010000043.1:0-19447 GCA_963599285.1 Bacteroidaceae bacterium
TTTATGGTGCTAAAAAATAAGTGTATTTCTGTGCTCAATGCAGACCTTAAAGGTATGTAGTGCTAAGGGTTAAAGGTATACAAAATAGCTCAATAGATAAAATACGCTGTCACGCGAGGCAGTCGCAAAATTACGCGGAGTTTTATCGACAAAGCGCCAAACTGATGCATTGGCGCTTGAGTTCAGCTGTGCATTAAATTGGCGCAAGAATCAGCAAAATTATGGGTCATTTTGGCACCTGATGGGATCATGAGGTAGATCACGCTAAAGTGGCTGAAAATATAGCGTATGCAACGGTATTTTTAAATAATTAAAATATATAAAACAATGACTTAATTTGTGTTATTAAGAATTTGGCATGGCCTTTGCTATAATTTAATTATGAACTAAGGTTGCCAAAGAAGTCATAAATTCGCAAATTTAGAGGCAGCAAGACAGTGACATAACAAGAAAAAATTTGGAACAAGATTGCTCTGATCATCGGGAGATAAAAACATCAATTTGTTGGGCATGGGCAGTGTAGGGATCAACATTACAGTTGAATAGGTGCATGTACACATACAGATCGTCATGAGTTGTTCAATTGAGTATTCATATTTTTATTTAAGGAGGTTTTAGCGCCGAAACATCATGCTGCAGAAAATAGCCAAACCTGCAAAAATTCCCCTCTCTTATACAGGATGGCTATTTTTACTGCAAAAATTGCTTTAAAAAACGACATTTAGTCAAAATAATTCAGAAAAATATTTGCTAAGCCATGATTTTATTTATATCATAGCTGCCATGGAAGCGTGGCAGAGCGGTTTAATGCACCGGTCTTGAAAACCGACGAGGGTGTGAGTCCTCCGTGAGTTCGAATCTCACCGCTTCCGCCAAATTCGAAAACCCCTGATCATTGATCAGGGGTTTTTTTATGCCTCATCAAAATGTGATCATCCGAATGGCAGCATCGCTCTTGAGGGCTTTCATTGATCTGAGGCGTTTCAATGTTTGCTGCTGCATAATTCACCTAGACAAGCGGGTATTCATGTGAATAATAATCATTCTTTAATTAGATCGTATCTTTTTACGGTCGGATGATCTTACATTGGATGTTATTTTATGCTTATGCGTTTTAAACAGTTGTCGTTGTCTATGGTCTTGCTCAGCGCAGCTTATGGGGTGAGTGCAAAACCAATATTATTACATTCAGAACAAAATATTGAAGAATATCAACTCGACAATGGCATGCGCATTATTTTGGCAGAACTTCCAAAAGAAAATCGTGTCTATATGAACACCATTTATTTAAGTGGTGCGCTGAATGACCCGCAAGGCAAAGGTGGTTTAGCACATTTATTAGAACATTTGGCCTTTAAGGGCACGCAAAATGTGCAGGGGGAAGAATACCAGCGCCGCTTAAATCAATATACTTTATCAAATAATGCCTTAACCAATTATTACTCTACTCAATACATCAATGTGATTGCTGCAGACCAAAAAGCCATTAATGAAATTTTGTATTTAGAAGCACAGCGCATGGATAAATTGGTGCTACAAGCCAAATTTGTACCGAGCGAAATTGATATTGTAAAACGTGAACGCGAAATTCGTCTGGATCAGCCCATGGCGGTGTTAATGGATCAGATGGTCAAAGCGGCCTATGGCAATCAACATTTAGGTCGTTTGCCGATTGGCGATTTAAACGAATTACAATCGATTCAATTGCCAGAGTTAGAAAAATATTACCGTGATTGGTACGCACCCAATAATGCAGTGATGGTGGTGACGGGTAAATTCAATAAAGCCCAATTGCTCAAACAAATTGATCAACACTTTAGCCCAATTCCTAAACGCCCCTTAGCGCAAGCAGCACCGTCTATTGCCTTAGACTTAAGCAAAATGCAACCGCGTCAATTTAGTGTGGCCAAAGGCAGTGATTATGGTCAATTTAATTTTTATATGCAGCCGTATCAAAAAAACATGGAAACAGCATTGTCGTTTGCATCTGCCTTATACAGTATGCAACCCAATGGGCGTTTATATAAAAATATGGTTGAGCCTGGTGTAGCCACCAGTATTGCGACAGTAGATGCGAGTGATCGAGAGCGTCAAATTCTGATTATGGGCGCGATGTATGCACCGACCCAAGATGCGCAAAAGGTCAGTACCGATTTGCTCAAATATGTGGAGCAGACACCGGCGAACTTTAGCGAAACCGATGTACAACGGGTCAAAGATTTAACCAAAAATAGCGTCGAAGCGGTGTTAAAGAGTGCTTCAGCCATGTCGAGTGTGATCAGTAATTACGTGGTGTCAAGTGAGGGCAAATGGCAGCAATTCTTTACTGACTATACGCTGTCACAGAACATTAAGGCCGATGACATTAATCAGGCTTTAAACAGTTTCTTTACCCCAGCTGCACGGGTCAGCAGTCGCATTAGCCCAACGCCTGAAGATCAAAAGCAAGCGGTGGTAAAAGCACCAGAAACTGCACCGGCTGCACCCGCTGCCTCAGCCCAAGCAGAAGAGGCACCTAAGGACATTAAAACCTATACAAAAGAGCTCAAGGCCGATGTGAAAGCCTCAAAAAAACGTATTAAAGCGGTTGAAAACATGATTCAGCGCGGTCGTTTGAGTAATGGCATGCAATATGCCTTTTACCCAACCACAACCCGTGATGATAAAATCTACGCCAGCATTAGTGTAGATTTTGGTACAGCAGACAGTTTGTTTAATCAGGCTGAACTGATTGGTTTAACGGCATATTTGATGCTCAAAGGTTCACAGCAATATGACCAGCAGCAGATCATTGATCGTGCCATTGCGGTGAGTGGAGCAACGCGTGTGACTGGAACCAATCAAGGCTTAAGTATTAATATTTCAGCCAAAAAAGAGCATTTCCAGGACTACTTCAACTTTATGTTGGCGGTGTTAAAAGATCCAAAATTCGAGCAAAAGGATTTTGATTTAATTCAGGCACAAAGTTTGGCCAGTCTAGATCGTGCTTATACCGAACCCGACATGGTGGCTGGGCTGAAACTCAGTGAAATTTTGGAACAATATCAACCGGGTGATCTGCGTTACCGTGTTGACCCTGCCCATGTAGAGCGCCAGCTTAAAAATGCCAGCAATGCCAAAATCAAAGCCTTGTATCAACGTTTCTTGGCCATGAATCATGCCCAAATTGCCCTCACAGGTGAATTTGATGTCAAAGCGATGCATAACGTGCTGCAAAAAGAGTTTGCGACCTGGAGCAATAGCGAGCCCTTTATCCGTGTTTTACCGCAATACAAAAAATATGCAGGACAGAAGCAGCATCTATTGGCAGAAGCACGTGAGTTTGGCAGCTATCAGGCGGTACTCACTTTACCTGTAGGCAATAGCCATGATGATGCTGAAGCCTTAATGTTGCTCAATCATATTTTAGGCAATTCGCAACTGACCTCACGTCTTGCCCAAGAGCTACGCGAAAAAAATGCGCTGGTTTACGGCTTCCGTAGCAGTATTGACATGAGTGCTTATGTAGATTCAGGCAGTCTGAGCATTTCGGCCAACTATTCTGCAGGTCAAGCAGAGAAAGTGTCCCAAGGTATTCATAAAGTTTTACAGGACTTAATTCGCGATGGCGTTACAGAACAAGAATTGGCAGCAGCCAAAGCCTCGACCTTAAAACGCCGTGTTGACTCACTGGCAGATGAACGGACCATTCATGGCATGCTCAATAGCCAATTGAAACAGCACAAAACGATGTACAGTCGTTCAGCGCGTGATCAAGCCTTTGCTCAGCTGACCACCAAAGACCTACAGCGTGTGATTCGACAGTATATTGATCCAACACAACTCATTGAAGTGATGGCCGACCAATACGGTCAAGCGCCAAAATAAAAAAAAGCCCGCTTCGGCGGGCTTTTTTTATGTACGTTGATCAGTTAAATCAAACCAAATCATCTGTGCATCATTTAAAGCGTGAATTTCTGCCTCATCGCGGAACAACAGGGCATCACCCGCCTTCACGAGGTGTTCACCAATCTGTACAGCACCGTTAATGACGTGCACATAGTTCAGACCAAAGCGACTGCTGAGCGCCAAACGTTGCTCCTGTTGCAATAAACATGACTTCACTTCAGCATTTTGGCGTAGGTGCATATGAGCGCGCTGATCTGGTCCTGCAATCACATGCCACTGATTGGGTTGTTCACGCACATCACATTGAATTTGTTGATAGGTGGGTACAGCATCACGTTCATTGGTATGAATCCACATTTGCAGTAAATGTACCTCTTCATCACCTTGGTTGATTTCACTGTGTTGTACCCCAGTACCAGCGCTCATGAGCTGCCATTCACCCGCATGAATATCGCCTGCATTGCCCATGCTGTCTTGATGGGAAATGGCACCTTTAAGCACGCAGGTTAAGATTTCCATGTTGTCATGCGGGTGAGTACCAAAGCCTTGGTGTGCGGCAATATGGTCATCGTTAATGACACGTAAACTGCTCACGCCCATAAATTTAGGATTGTACCAACTGCCAAATGAAAAACTGTGTTTGCTGTTGAGCCAACCTATGTTGACATGACCACGATCTTGACTTGCATGTAAATAAGCATTCATAGGATCTGCCTCATATAATTTTTAACTTAAACACAGTATAGATTTGAAATAAATTGCAATAAATAAGCAAAATATGACACATTGTTGCTTATTTAGAACAATGCAGGCCTAAAAAAGCTCGCCGTAGCGAGCTTTGAGAACATTATTCTAAGAATTTCACAGTCACGCCTGCTTTGACTTTACTGCCTAAGTCATTGGCATCCCAGTTGGTCAAACGAATACAGCCATGCGAATAAGATTTTGAAATCATCGATGGGCTTGGTGTGCCATGAATACCAAAGGACTTTTTATTTAAACCAATCCAAATATTCCCTACAGGGCCATTTGGGCCAGGTGGGAGTGAAAGCGGCTTTAAGTTATTGCCTTGTATAAAGTTACTTGGTGAATAACTATAATATGGATTAGGTGCAACGCCCGTCACTTTGTAGGTGCCCGTTGGTGATGGCGTTTCATTACTGCCAATGCTGGCAGGGAAAGCGGCAATCATTTGATTTTTGCTGTTAAATAAGTACAGCTGTTTGGCCCCTTTATGCGCCACAATCAAATGAATGTCTTCAGGTAAATTGTTGCGTACATTGGCCACCACAATGGTATCGCCCGCTTTAAAGCTGGTTTTTGGATTGAGCTTTTTCAAGAAGCCTTCATCCATATGGAATTTTTCCGCCAACATTTCACTCATACTGGTGTAGTACAAGCCTTTCATTTTGGCTTGTAGAGCATAGTCACGCGGAATTGAGGCCACAAACGGACCTTTAGCATCGCTCTCGGTAATGGTGTATTGCACAAAGGCCGGTTTGCTGCCTTGACGTTCAATTAAAGTGTCCCACGTTTCTTTGGTGAGTACACCTGTCGGTTTTAAGCCATTAATCTGTTGGAAAGAGGCAATCGCTTTCAAGGTGTTCTTACCACTTGCACCATCAATTGCGCCAGGTGAGGCATGGGCATTGTTGAGCATGACATGGGCACGTGCATAAACAGGGAATTGGCCTTTACCAATATTCTCATGCCATTCAGCAGTGTTTAAACCGTCTAAGCTCCATGATGCAGTCGCTGCAGGGCTTGTTGGCGCAACAGCCGTGGTGGTGGTTTCTGTACCAATCGCAGCATTGGATTGTTCTGCTTTTTTCAGCTCATCGAGGGTTTGAGATGCGCTTTTTAAGTCTTTTAATTCTTGTTGACTCATGGCAGTTGTATCGGGGGTTGATACCGCCAATGGGTCAATTGGGTCTAATACAGCAGGTGAAACCACTTTTGTTTTTAACGGTTGTTCAGTCGTCGCTGCGGCAATAGCCGTACCAGCAAGCAGACAACTTAAACTCATTGCGAGCACTGTGCGAACAAACATGTACGTCAACCTTGAAAATATATTGATCTGAAAACGCTGCAAGTATTGCAGAAAAAAACCGCCTTTGCAGTAGTTGTTTTGTGTCAGCATAACTTTTACCACTCAGCATGATCGTTTTTTTGAGCGCTGAGAAGTTATTAAATTTAGAGCCTTTTTGGTATGATGCAACTCTAAATAAATATAGAGATAGGAAAGTAATGACGACCTTAAAGAATGATCGTTTTCTACGTGCCTTATTGCGTGAGCCTGTAGATACCACCCCTGTATGGATGATGCGCCAAGCTGGTCGTTATCTACCTGAGTATCGTGAAACCCGCAGCAAAGCAGGCGACTTCCTGTCTTTATGCAAGAATACTGAATTTGCCTGCGAAGTGACCTTGCAGCCCCTGCGTCGTTATGCGCTTGATGCTGCGATTTTGTTCTCAGATATTTTAACCGTACCCGATGCTTTAGGCTTAGGACTGTATTTTGAAGCGGGTGAAGGGCCAAAATTCCGTAAGACCGTGCGTACAGCGCAAGACGTCGCCAATTTGCCGGCCTTTAACGCGCGTTCGGATCTAGCTTATGTCATGAATGCTGTGTCGACCATTCGTTCAGCGCTCGGTGGACAAGTGCCTTTAATTGGCTTCTCAGGTAGCCCATGGACGCTAGCGACGTATATGGTGGAAGGCGGTTCAAGTAAGGACTTTCGTTTTACCAAGCAGATGATGTATGCACAGCCTGAAGTGCTGCATGCACTGCTTGACCGTCTTGCTGATGCGGTAATTGACTATTTAAATGCGCAAATTGAAGCGGGTGCACAAGCGGTACAAATCTTTGACAGTTGGGGCGGGGCTTTAGCACATCGTGAATACCTTGAATTTTCACTGCATTACATGCAAAAAATTGTCAATGGTTTAAAACGTGAGCATGAAGGCCGCAAAGTGCCGGTGATTCTGTTTACCAAAGGCGGTGGCCAATGGCTTGAGCCAATGGTGGCAACAGGTGCCGATGCATTTGGTCTAGACTGGACCACCAACTTACAGACTGCGCGTCAAACTGTGGCTGGTCGTGCGGCGCTGCAAGGTAACTTAGATCCTGCAACACTTTATGGTTCACATGAACGCATTGCTGCTGCAACACGTGCCATGTTAGATGATGCTTATGCAAATGGTGAGCAGACCGGTTACGTGGCCAACTTAGGTCATGGTATTACCCAATGGGTCAACCCCGATCATCCTAAAGCCTTTATTGATACCGTACACGAGTACAGTGCCAAATATCTATAAGGTTACGCTGTGTTGGTTATCTTAAAATCCGCTTGGGAATTTTCATATAAGGCAGCTTCGGCTGCCTTATTTGGAATTTTATTGCTGTTGGCCTTTGCTTTGAGTGCCTCCATGGGGCATGACAATTACTATGGCTTGTTCCGCTACGACTATCTGTTGTTCTACGCAGTCATCATTCAAATATGCCTGCTGTATTTAAAACTTGAGTCTTGGGCAGAAGCCAAAGTGATTGCCTTATTTCACCTCATGGCCATGGTCATGGAAATTTTTCTGACCCATCCTGCCATTGCCTCTTGGGTGTATCCGCAGCCTGCTGTCTTTAAGCTGATGACGGTGCCTTTATTTGCAGGGTTTATGTATTCAGCTGTGGGTTCGTTCTTTGCACGTGCTTTGCGTTTGTATCAGGTTTCTTTTACTGCTTTGCCCTCGTTTGCTTGGATGATCAGCTTAGCTGTGCTGTCTTATGTGAATTTCATGAGTAAGTTCTTTGTTCCGGATATCCGCTACCTGTTATTTGCCTGCAGTGTATGGATATTTTGGAAGAGTAAAATTCAGTTTAAGCTTCGTCAGCATCAGCTTTGCGTGCCCCTATTGCCGATTTTATTATTATTGGCCTTTATGATTTGGGTTGCAGAAAATATCAGTACCTTCTACCAGATTTGGCTGTATCCGACTCAAGTGGATGGTTGGCACATGGTCGGTTGGGGCAAGCTTGGATCGTGGTATTTGCTGCTGCTGCTCAGCTTAGTATTGGTGATGAAAATTTTAGGTCAGCGTGACGCACGCGGCACATGGCGATTAAATCAGTAGGCAAAACACCTACTGATTTTTTTTTGAGGATGACAGATAAAAACCAGCCGCCGCTTTTTTGTATAAAAAGTTTTGTATTTTAAATCACATCAAGTTATGTTTAATCGGTACCCAACGTGTACATGCAACAAGAAGTCTAAGCACAATAAAATAAGAATTGGAGATGTACCATGTTAAAAAAATTAGCACTAGGCTGTGTCATTGCTGCCGGGTCGATTGTAGGCTCAAGCACAGCATGGGCCGACAATGATGTAGGGTGTGGTGTAGGCACCACCATTTGGCAAGGACAGGCAGGGGTAGGTCCAAAGCTTTTGGCTGCAACCACCAATGGCCTGTTCTTTAACCAACTCTTCGGGATTACCTTTGGAACTTTGGGCTGTAGTGGCCAAGGTACAGTGACTGCAAAAGTGGTCAGCTTTACCCATGAAAATGCCGAAAGTCTTGCACGTGATATGGCAGTAGGTGAAGGGGAAAGCCTGAATGTACTGGCAGAATTGTTAGAGATTAATGCCCAACACAAATCACATTTCTTTGCGGTTTCAAAAGCCAACTTCCGTGAAATCTACGCCAGTGACAATACGCTTGCAGTACTGACCGCACTACAACAGGTGATGTCCCAAGACGATGTCCTAAAAACTTACCTTTAAACCGCTACAATAAAGCCCTGCTCATCCGCAGGGCTTTATCCGATTGAGTCGAATTTGTGTTACGTCATACTTTTTTGGGGCTCGTATTTAGTTTGGGACTTGGGCATACGCTCAGCCATGCTGGTCTTGATCCTCACATCTATTTAGCACAGGCAGAGCAGCAAAAACTTGCGCAGCATCCCACATGGCAGCGTTTAACGTATGCTCAATATCCAGAACAACCCTTGAGCGGGAAAGACTTTTTTTTAACAGCGCATGGTCAGATGCAACCCGAAGCTGAGCTTAAAGCCAATATTTTGGCCCTGCTTGCTGAACAGCAAGGCGATACAGCCTACCGCTGTCGCTTTCCTGCGCGTAGTGCCTGGTTAGCACAGCAATTACAACTTACACTCAAGCCCATCCGTTGTGCGGCATTTGAGCATTGGTATGGTGAGATTCAACCCAAATCTATGACATTGGTATATGCCACTGATTTTATGGGGAATCCAAGTTCAATGTTTGGACATAACTTATTGAGAATTGATCCTGACCCTAAGAGCGCATTAAATTTGGTGGCTTATGCGGTCAATTATGCAGCCACGGTACAAGGTGAGCAAAGTTGGTCTTATGCATGGAAAGGTTTAACAGGGGCATATCCAGGTCAATATGCGGTGATGCCGTATTATCAAAAAGTCAAAGAATACGGCGATTTTGAAAGCCGTGATTTGTGGGAATATCGCCTGAAGCTCACCCCTGAGCAAAGCCAATTTATGGTGCAGCATTTATGGGAAATGCAAAACGTTGCCTTTGATTATTATTTTATTTCAGATAATTGTGCCTATCGTTTACTTGGCTTAATTGACTTGGTTCGTCCTGACTTAGCGTTGCAGCAGGCGTTTAAACATGTCGCCATTCCCATTGAAACGCTAAAAGCGCTGGAGCAGCAGGGCTTAATTGAAGAAGCGGTGTATCGTCCAGCCTTAGAAACCCAGTTGAATGCACAGCGCCGAATACACGGCGATGCTTTGGCTCGCACAGCACAGCACTTCACCCAACTGTCGCCACAAGCAATGCCTGCCGCTTTAGCAGACTATAGTGATCTCGAGCAGGCCAAAATTTTAGAAATGGCATACGACGCTTTGTATTTACAGCTCACCCGTGGGCAGGTGAGTGGTGCAGAGGCACAGCCGAAATTGCGGCACATGCTTGGGCTAAGGAGTGGTCTTGAAGTGAACAGACAGCGCCAAGCCCCTGAGCAGCCACGTTTTGATCCGAGATACGCACACCCTGTTAAAACTATAGGTCTAGGTGCAGGGCAAGTACAAGGCAAAGCCATGATGGAACTGACGCATCGTCAGGCCTACCATGACTTAATTGACCCACAAGCAGGTTTTCGACTCGGCACACAATTACAAGTGCTAGAAGCGACGCTACAGTATCGTGAGGAGCAAGTTAAATTAAGTGAGTTGAATCTGTTGAGTGTTCAGGCATACAGCCCTGTAACGCCATTTAAGCATGATGTCAGCTGGGGCGTGCAGTTGCTTTGGCAGCAAGAGGCATTAAATCGCGACGGACAATTTAGTGAGCAGCAGCAACATGGCGTGCTCAATGTAAAAACGCAGGTGGGCTATAGCGGGTTATCGGACAATGAGCAACAGCTGTGTTATGCCCAACTTCAGCCGCAGTTACAGGCGGGGTCGGCGTTAGATCTAGGTTGGCGCGTGGGTATTGGGCCGACCCTCGGCTGTCAAAGTCTATGGTCAGATCAGCTCAATAGTGTGCTACAACTTGAGTTGCCATTTTGGAGTGATGTAGAGCAGTGGCATTTCAAAGCCAAAGCCCAAGCACAATATAAGTTAAGCCAAGGGCACAGTGTACGTGCAGGTTATGAATATCAGCAGCAGCGTAGTCAAACTTTAGGGCAATGGAAAATCAGTTGGTTGCATTACTTTGAATAAAGTCTAAAAATTTTTGTTTTTGCGCCAAATACTCTGGATGGTGTTTGGCTTGATCCCATTTATGTTTAAAAATTGCAGCCGCTTGGGCTTTAATTGGATCTTCGGGGCTACGAGGCAATTGCTCACGACCATGTGCACCACTTAAGCCCTTTTTGTCCTCAGGGACGGGCCCATCGTACTTCTTGCCCCCTTTATGATTGGCATAACGCCGTGCGCGGGTATAACCCATTTGTAAGAATTTACGTGCCATATCGGCACCAACAAAATCATCTTGGGCTAGATAATTTAAGAACAGCTGATAAATGGTTGCACTGCTGTGTGTGGCTTTTTCGACATCCGCAAAGCGCCAATGAGGCAGAATTTCTGACTTGTAGGGCTCTACTAACAGTACGCCTTGTTCACCCCGACCGATACGATACAGCTCGGGCTGCTCACGGAAATTAATCTGTTTAAAATCTAAACCATAATCAAAACTTGTGGAATGCACACGCGCAGTACGCCGAGGCACAGGTCGGTTTGGCATCGTATTTTCTCTCGCAATAAAGCCCCTCACAGGGGGCCTTATTTGGTTTATTTGGCTTTTTTTGCTGTAGCTTTTTTAGGTTTGGCTGTAGAGGGCGCGTTAGTGGTTTTGGCCTTGCTGGGTTTTTGGGTACTAGCAGCTTTGGCCTTTTTTTTGGGTGCTGTCGCGGATGTTTTGGCTTTTGCGGTCTTTTTTACTTCAGGTTTCTTTTCCTCAGTGCTGGCTTTTTTGGCAGATTTTTTGACGGCTTTCGCCTGTTTACTGTCCTCTTTAGCCTCTTTAAGCGCGGCTTTTTTCTCCGGCTTCTTGACCGTTTTGGCTTTCTTGGTGACGGCTTTTGCAGGTTCTACTTTCGTGGTGCGGTTGGATTTTTTCGGTTTTTCATCCTCAGTAGTTTTTTTTGCTTTTGCCGTTGTCGGTTTTTTGGTGGTTGTTGCCATGACACAGACTCCACTGTGATGCAGAGTCTCTACTCTAGGCGCAAATGTGCACTAGGCGGGCAGCAGTTGTGTAGCAATATGTAGGGCAGCTGTAAGTCATTCATACCGCTACAGGGTGTTAGACATCAACAACAACGAAATACTTCTTCACCGCTTCAACCACTTCAAAGGTACCCACAAACCCCGGTGGAATTACTCCGGCGTTACCCGCTTTGATCTCGACAAAGCTTTGAGTATCTCGATCATGTAAACGGACCCGACCGGCCAAGACATAAAAGAATTCTTGTTTATTGGCAGCAAAGACAATATTCCATGCGCCAACTTCACATTGCCAAATCCCCGCATTCATATGGCTATGTTCATATAGGCTTTGGGTGAGGCGTTTAGGGTTACCCTGAACAAGGCGATCAGGACGTGGATAATCGACGCTGGTGTCTGCTTGACTGCATCCTTGGCCGGCAATATAGAGCTGTGTCATGGTGACTTCCATAAAAAAGCCTCAAACATGTTGAGGCTGATGAACTTAATAACTTTCAGGAACGGCACTTAAGAATTCACGGCGTTCATCTTTATTGGTTTTAAAGTCACCGGTGAACGATACTGTACGTGTGGTCGATTCTTGCTTGCCGACACCACGCATCATCATACACATATGTGCAGAATCAATCACCACAGCAACACCACGTGCGCCGGTTACTTCAGCCACAGCTTCGGCAATTTGCTGAGTGAGGTTTTCTTGAATTTGTAAACGACGCGCAAACATTTCGGTAATGCGCGCAAATTTAGATAAACCTAACACATGACCTTCAGGTAAATACGCAATATGCACACGGCCATAAAATGGCAATAAATGGTGTTCACAAAGTGAATAAAATTCGATGTTTTTCACCAACACCATTTCGCGGTTATCAGAAGGGAAGACCGCATTATTGGTCACTTCTTCTAATGTTTTGCTATAACCCGACGTTAAATACGAAAAAGCTTTAGCAGCACGCACTGGTGTATCTTTAAGACCTGGGCGATCTAGATCTTCACCAACGGCAGTTAGGATATTTGCGTAGGATTGCTGCATAGACATAAGACGTGTTCACTTACACTGAGATTGAACAAGGCCGGCATTGTAACAGAAAACTATTAAAAAGCCTGCCTTTGAGGAAAAATCGGATTACTGTTTAAACTTTGGGTTCTTTTCTGCACGTTTCAGCAGAACTAACACCGCACCGGTACCACCTTGCTTTTCAGGCGCGCTGACAAAAGCAAGCACATCACGGTGTTGGCGTAACCAACTGTTGACATAGGTTTTTAAGATTGCATCTGGGCCTTTGCCATGGACGATTTTAATCACATTTTGATTATCATCTTTGGCCATTTGAATGACTTGCAATACCGCTATACGGGCTTCTTCTACCGTACAGCCATGTAGGTCGACCGCTTCGAACCAACGTAAATGACCTGCTTTTAAGTCTTCAAACACCTTGTGCTGCAAAGTCGCGATACGATAGCTTAAAGGCGCTTGACTGGCAACAGGATTCAGCATGGCCACGGTATCAGACAACAAGGTCTCATCGGTGTCCATAGGGCCAGTGGCCGCGGCACGTTTGGCCAAGGTTTGGGCATCAAGCTTTTTGTTGCTGGCTTTTGGGGCTTTGGCAACATTGGCGCTGGCCATTTTCTTTACGCCACGCATTTCTTTGGCAAATAAGGCAAAGTCTTCATCTAAAACAGGCGCACTGTCGCTCGGTTTTACTTCAGGCGCGACTACAGCGGCAGCCTGAGGTTGATTAATCTGCTTTTTAAACGCTTTGAGCAAATTAAACTGCTCTTTGGACAGCGAAGAATCACTTTTACTCATAAATTCAATCGGGGCTTGGCGTATCTATCCTAAATTATAAGCTGAATTTGCCCGGATGTGTACTGTCAGCGCTTAAGCGGTCTCAGCTGGGCCCTTAAGGCACAAAGCTTAAGAATAAATAAATTGCAAATAGTGCCACATGCAAGGCACCTGGCAGCATGGTGGTATTGCCGGTCCGTAGTGAGTTAGAGACAATAAATAAAGACAGCACCAACAGCACCATGGATTTCGCATCTAAGCCCAATTCCAAGGGCCAGCCCATAAACACGGCCAAAATGGCCACGGCGGGAATGGTTAAGCCAATGCTGGCAATTGCAGAGCCAATGGCTAAATTGAGGCTGGACTGCAATTTATCGGCTTTTGCCGCACGCATGGCTGCGCCAAATTCCGGTAGCAGGACAATCGCCGCAATCATAATGCCAAGTGTGGCCAAGGGTGCGCCCACACGTCCTAAAAATGCTTCTAAGGTAGGCGAAATCGCTTTGGCACTGAGTACCACAGCAATTAAAGACACCACCAAAGAAAATAAACTGACCAAAGCGGTTTGTGTGGCAGGAGGGGCTAAGCTTTCGCTGGTTTCAGCCAATTCTTCATTTAAAATTACGGGTAAAAAATAATCACGGTGGCCAATGGTCTGAAAGGCGGTAAATGCTGCGAATAAGGCCAAGGTAATCACCGCAATAAAAAGCAGCTGCGTATTACTGTAGATGCCAATGACACCTGAACTGGTCACATAGTTAGGCAAAATCAGCGCAATCACCACAATCACGGTCATGGTGCCTAAAGCTGCGGTCACGCCTTCTAAGTTAAAGCCTTGAATTTGATGTTTACGTCCCCCCACCAGCAGACTAAAGCCGATAATGCCATTTAAAATAATCATAATCGCAGCAAAAATGGTATCGCGGGCCAATCCCATGGCTTCATCACCGCCCGAGAGCATCATGGAGACAATCAGCGCAACTTCGATAATCGTCACCGAAAGCGCAAGCACCAAGGTGCCAAAGGGTTCACCCACTTTATGCGCAATCACCTCAGCGTGATGTACAGCACAGACGACACTGGCGATCAGGCCGACAGCCAGTAAAAAAGTGATCCCAAAAAACTGTGGTACTAACCAATGTAAAGCTAATACAGCTAAACTGAGCCAAGGCAAGGCCAAACACCAAATTGGATTATGTGGACTGATCATCATGGCTGCCTCATTGTTATTCTTGCTCTTAGCTTAAGCATAAATTTAGGCCAAGATTTGATCTTTGTGTAACATCATCCTTCATAAATCGAACGTAGGCATATAAAAAAGGGCGCCAAAATAGGCACCCTTTACACTGAGGTTGAGCTGTTTAGACGGCTAAAGGTTCACCAAACAAGTCACGGAAGGCAGCATCAGGGCGGGGTTGCTTCATAAAGCTTTCACCCACCAAGAACGCATGAATGTCATTTTCTTGCATCATGGCAACATCGCTTGGCGTTGCAATGCCGCTTTCAGTGACCAGTAAACGACTTGGGTCGAGTAATTTTTTCAAACGCAGTGAGGTATTTAAATCCACATCAAAGGTTTTTAAATTACGGTTGTTGACGCCGAGTAGACAGCGTTCAGATAACTTTAAGGCACGCTCAAGTTCATCTTCATCATGTACTTCAACCAAGACATCTAAATTGTATTCCAATGCAGTTTTTGACATTTCTTCTAATTGTTGATCTGATAAGCAGGCCACAATCAGTAAAATACAGTCAGCATGCAAAGCACGTGCTTCAATCACGCCATAAGGATCAATTAAAAAGTCCTTACGTAAGGCAGGTAAATCGCAATTTTCACGAGCAATTTGAATATTGTCATCGTGACCTTGGAAAAAGTCCACATCAGTCAGTACAGATAAACAGGCTGCACCTGCATCTTGATACTGGGCTGCAATTTCGGCCGGATTAAAGTCAGCACGAATAATGCCTTTTGAGGGGGATGCTTTTTTAATTTCAGCAATCACACCTGGGCGTTTGGCTTGCAAACTTTGTGCAAAACCACGTACAGGACTTGCGCCAAGTGCAAGTTCCTCTTGGTCTTTATAGCTTTTATGCTTTAGACGTAGAGCAAATTCTTCTTTTTTACGATCCACGATTTTGCCTAAAATCGTATTTGCGATATCTACCATGATCTGTTCCTTGCGCTTAGACGCTATATTCTTTCAGTGTGCTGCCAAATTCAGCCAAAATCCCCATCTTCTCTAAAGCTTGACCACCGTAGATAATGTCATGGGCAAGGGCAACGCCTTGCTTATAGCTCGTGGTCAGACCCGAAACATAAATCCCTGCACCAGCATTAAGTGCTACCATCGCTGCGGCTTTTTCACCTAAGTCAGATTTCTTTTTACCTAAGGCATCCTTAATGAGTTTTAAACTCTCTGCTGCACTGTCGATCGTGAGGCCGGTTAAGGTTTGTGATTCAATCTCGACATCTTCAGGGGTGATTTCCCACTCGAAAATTTCACCGTCTTTGAGTTCAGCAACATAGGTTTTAGAGGCAAGGCTAATTTCATCTAAACCATCTTGTGAATGCACCACCATCACGTGTTCCGCACCCAGTTGTTTTAGCACTTCAGCCATTGGGCGACACAGTTCATGTGAGAACACACCAATCACAAAACGTTTTACCCCAGCAGGGTTGGTTAATGGCCCAAGTAAATTGAAAATACTGCGGAAGCCTAATTCTTTGCGTGGCCCAGCAGCATATTTCATGGCTTTATGATGATTGGGTGCAAATAAGAAACCCACGCCAATGTCACGAATACAGCGCTCGCTTTGTTCTAAGCTTAAGTCGAGATGAATCCCTGCTTGTTCCAGCACATCCGATGAGCCTGATTTTCCTGATACCCCACGGCCGCCGTGTTTGGCAATGGTGGCGCCTGCAGCAGCGACGACAAAAGAGGATGCAGTCGAGACGTTAAATAGATTTTGGCCGTCACCGCCTGTACCCACAATGTCCACCAAATAAGGTAAATCACTGACGTCAATTTTTAAGGCAAACTCACGCATCACGCGTGCAGCGGCGGTCATTTCATCAATACTTTCACCTTTTAAGCGTAGCCCCATCATGAAAGCACCAATTTGTGCATCGGTGGCTTCACCGTTCATGATGCAGCGCATCACATCTTCCATTTGTGGCTGAGTCAGGTGAATGTTTTTGGTAATATAAGTTAAAGCTTGTTGAATATTCATGATGATTTACGCATAAATTTCTAAGAAGTTTTTAAAGATTTGATGGCCATGTTGGCTTAAGATCGACTCAGGGTGGAACTGTACCCCTTCGACGGCGAGGGTTTTGTGTTTGACCCCCATAATCTCTTCCATGCCACCATCATTTTCATTGGTCCAACAGGTCACCTCTAAACACTCAGGCAAGGTTGCTTGATCAATCACCAAGGAGTGATAGCGCGTTGCTGAAAAAGGTGAAGGCAAATGACTGAAGATGCCAGTATCGCTGTGATACATGTCTGACAGACGACCATGCATGACGCGTTTAGCGCGTACAATATTGCCGCCAAAGGCTTGACCAATACTTTGATGACCAAGGCACACGCCAAGCACAGGAATTTTACCGGCAAAGTGTTGAATCGCAGGAATCGAGATGCCGGCTTCACTTGGTGAACAAGGGCCTGGGCCAATGACTAAATATTTGGGTTGCCATCGCTCAATATCTTCTAGTGTCACGGCATCATTACGGACCACCTTTACTTCTTGATTCAACTCGCCAAAATATTGCACGATGTTATAAGTAAAAGAGTCATAGTTGTCGATCATTAAAAGCATGAGCTTAACCTATTGAAATTTATGCACTTAAATGTGCTTGTACGTCCAAGATAATATGAAATGTGCCATTTTGCAAATATTGTGAATGCATAAAAATTGGCAAAAAATAAGCAGGTTTGCATCATAACAAAAAATATTCAGCTTTCGCTCAACTATTTCGAGGGCAATCTAAAAGGGTGTATAGGTGAGCCAAGTCGCTGAGCTTCGCTGACGACATCGATTGCACTTTAGATCTACTTAAAAGTGATGTAGTAAATTTAAATAAAAGATAGTGATTGTGTAGTTGTATTTATGAAACATCATGACATAAATGTGAACAAAATGGCGCATTTTGGCGATTCATGCACTACTTTCGTGCTACAAAGAGCATATTTGAATTAACTGAAATATCAATTTTTAAATTAGTCATTATTATTTTTTCTTATTTAAAAACAAAGATAAAATTTAACCTAAATACAGGTTTGGCTAAAATTTTATACACTGATTGCCGATGTTTTAAACATCAGCTCCACAGCGCCATTATAAAATTGACACGTTTTAAATTTTTTCCTGCGTAAGATGGTGAATTTTTTTTACATTTTGTTTGCAAAATAGACAGCTTTAAGGTGATTCTAAGCTGATTTGCACTATTTTAGGTCGAATGACCAAAGTTTAGAGAGAAAAGTAGATAACCGTGTATGAATATGGTGCATTTCTTATGAGTCACAGTATAATAGTCGCAAATTAAATTGCTTCTATTGCGTATTCTGATAAAGATTTCAGCATTTTAGCTTTTATTTTTAAAGTTGGTATAGGAATTGCTTTATAACTGCCAACTACTAACACGCACAAAGCAGTGCAACAAAAAAACATCGGAGCAACATGAGCATGGCGAACAAGGTCCTTCAACTCATCCAAGAAAGTGGCGCAAAATGGGTCGACTTCCGCTTTACTGATACTAAAGGTAAAGAACAACACGTAACTTATCCTGCAGACAGTATCGACGAAGATACTTTTGAAGATGGTAAAATGTTTGATGGTTCTTCAATTGCTGGTTGGAAAGGCATTGAAGCATCTGACATGATCTTACGCCCAGATGCTGAAACAGGTTTCCTTGACCCGTTCTTTGCAGAACCTACTGTTGTTGTTACCTGTGACGTGATTGAGCCATCTACTGGCCAAGGTTACGAACGTGATCCACGCTCGATTGCTCGTCGTGCAGAAGAATACCTAAAATCTACAGGTATTGGTGATACTGCTTTCTTCGGTCCTGAACCAGAATTCTTCGTATTTGACGAAGTAAAATGGGACATCGATATGTCTGGCGCGCGCCACACATTAATCGCTGAAGAAGCGGCTTGGTCGACAGGTAAAGACTACGAAGCGGGTAACTCAGGCCACCGTCCACGCGTAAAAGGCGGTTATTTCCCAGTTCCTCCTGTAGATTCTTCACAAGACATGCGTGCAGACATGTGTGCAAAAATTGAAGACATCATGGGCCCTGGTCGCGTAGAAGTACATCACCACGAAGTGGCATCTTGCCAATTAGAAATTGGTGTGAGCTTCAACACCATGGTTCGTAAAGCCGACGAAGTTCAACAGTTCAAATATGCTGTTTGGAACGTTGCGCACCAATATGCAAAAACAGCAACCTTTATGCCTAAACCAATGGTTGGCGATAACGGTTCTGGTATGCACGTGCATATGTCAATCTCTAAAGATGGCAAGAACTTGTTTGCTGGTGACGAATACGCTGGCCTTTCTGAAATGGCGCTTTACTTCATTGGCGGTATTATCAAGCATGCGCGTTCATTAAACGCAATTACTAACCCGTCTACAAACTCGTACAAGCGTTTAGTGCCACACTACGAAGCACCGATTATGCTGGCTTACTCAGCGCGTAACCGTTCTGCGTCGATCCGTATTCCTTACGTATCTAGCCCGAAAGGCAAACGTATTGAAGCACGTTTCCCTGATCCAATGATGAACCCGTACTTAGGTTTCGCGGCATTATTGATGGCGGGTCTTGACGGTATCCAAAACAAAATCCACCCAGGCGAAGCTGCGGACAAGAACTTGTACGATCTTCCACCGGAAGAAGAAGCAAAAATCCCAACAGTTGCGCACAGCCTTGATATGGCACTTGAAGCACTTCAAGCGGATCACGACTACCTACTTAAAGGTGGCGTATTCACTAAAGAAATGCTTGATGCTTACATCGAGCTTAAAACTGAAGAAGTTCGTCGTTTGAA
>CAVBYE010000044.1:0-19434 GCA_963599285.1 Bacteroidaceae bacterium
TTTTCAGTATGGCCGTTATTGCCATTATCTGCACCTTGTGTATGAAAGCCGATCGTCATTATCAAACCCTGCCTGTAACCACACGCCCTAACCCACTCGATTCACTCGACACCCCATAATCGGGCATAAAAAAACCCTGCACTCAGCAGGGTTTTTTGTTTTCAGCTGCGACGACTAGCGTTCGCGCAGTGCCTCTTTGGCTTTGTTGAACGGTTTGATGAGGTAATCCATAACCGTTTTGTTGCCTGTCTTAATATCAACGGTTGCCACCATACCTGGACTGATGCTAAAGCTTTGACCTGCTTTGTTCACCAATTGCCCACTGTCAGTTTGGATATACACGCGATAGTAGAATTGATCTTGTTTGACTTCATCACGAATAGTGTCAGGAGAAATGGTTTTTACCTTGCCTGGCAAGCCACCATAAATCGAGTAGTCATACGCTGAAATCTTCACCAAAGCTTCTTGGCCTGGGTGAATAAAGGCAATGTCTTTTGGAGAAATACGCGCTTCAATGAGTAAAGTTTCATTCATTGGAACAATGGTCATCAACTTACCATTTTGAGGAACGACCCCTCCAATCGTCATCACGTCAATTTCTTTGACCACACCATGCATCGGTGATTTAAAGATGGTGCGAGTTAAACTGTCGTGACGGCCTTTGACCACTTGACGCTGTGTTTCCACTTCTGCGTTGGCACGTGCCAATTCTTCACGTGACTGCACGAAATATTCATTACGAATATCATTCATTTGGTTACGTAAATCGTTCGCGGTACGTTTTAAACGTAGTACTTCCACTTCACTGGCTGCGCCTTTAGCCACTAAGGGTTCAGTCATACTCAGTTCTTGTTCAACTAAACTCAGTGCACGGCGTAAACCAGACAATGACTCTTCTAGATTAGAACGACGCGAGTTATACAGCGCAGTTTCTTCTTGAATCAGTTCAGGATAGCTTCTGACCGCATCAGGGAACGATAATTTTGTCCCATTTACCTCAGCACTTAAGCGTGCTGACTTGGCCAATGAAGCAATAAATAAACTTTCTGATTCACCCACATTGGATTCAAAACGGGTTGGATCTAGTTGAGCCAACACTTCACCCTTTTGAACAATCTGACCTTCACGTACATTCAGCTTGGTTAAAATGCCCCCCTCTAAGGATTGCACCACCTGCTCTTTGGATGAAGGCACGACTTTACCTGTACCGGTGGAAACTTCTTCAAGCTTGAACAACCATGCCCAAGCCAAAAGAATTAATAAACCAATACAAATAATCCAAATTAATAGGGCAGAGCGTGGTAAAGGTGGTTCCAATTCCGCCACTTTTTTAGTGCTATTACTCATGCTTTTGCTCCTACTGCTGGAGATTTCTGCGCAGGTTGATTCAGAATTTGATCACGCGGGCCATCCATGACAATCTTACCGTCGTTGACCACAATAATACGGTCGACCAATTGCAAGACCGCGCGGCGGTGAGTCGCCACCACCATAGTACGATTGGCTAACCATACACCTAAGTGATCAATTAATTGTTTCTCAGATACGTCATCAATCGCGGCAGTTGGCTCATCAAGCAAGAGGATATTCGGTTGACGAATCAATAGACGCGACAACAGCAACGCTTGACGTTGACCACCAGAGAAGCCCACACCACCTTCTAAGATCATGTGGTCTAAGCCTTCTTTTTTCTCTTGTACAAATTTAATCGCACCGGTAATGGTCAATGCTTTAAGAATGTCTTCATCGGTGGCCAACGGCGCACCTAGGGTGATGTTTTCACGTACAGTACCGTAAAACAGCTGTGAACCTTGGTTTAACAAGCCCACATCACGACGCACGTCAGATGGATCGATTAAACTGATGTCGACCCCATCTAAATGCACCTTACCTTGTACTGGATTTTGCATACCTGAAAGCAGCTGTAACAAGGTCGATTTACCGGCACCGTTACGCCCAAGGATTGCAATTTTCTCACCCGCTTTAATTTCAAGCTTTGGAATCACCAATGTCGGTTTCGGATCATCCGGACCATATTTAAACGCTACACCCGTCAGATCGTAGTCACCTTGAATCACAGGACGATGAATTAACACGCTATGATCAGGTTGATCCACTGGTTTTTTCATCAGCTCATCTAAACCTTGCTTCGCAGTTTTGGCTTGTTGTAGACGACCTAAAACCCCGGCAATTTGTGAAATTGGCGCTAACATACGAGATGATAAAATTGAACAGGCCACCAATGCACCAGTGGTCATTTCACCATCCATTACGGCAAAACAGCCCACCAACACCACAATCGCAAAGGTCAGACCTTGCACTTTTTGGGTCCATGCCGTCATTAAACCGACAATTTTACGTTGACGCATCGCCACATCAGCCGACACTTCATTCATATGGTTCCATTGGTTTTGGAAGCGTGCTTCTGCACGTAACAGCTTAATGTCTTCGATGCCTTGGACGGCTTCAACCAACATCGCGTTACGAATCGCACTTTCACGCATACCCTCTTGAGCCAATTTTGCCAATGGCTTTTGTGCCAAGATCCCAGGCAGAATCATTAACGGCACCACCACCAGCATGACCCAGAACAAATTGCCGCCAATGATCCAGAAAATACCCAAGAACAAGAAGAAGAACGGTAAATCGGCCACAGCAGATACCGTGGTTGAAGTCACCAGTTCACGCACCCCCTCAAGTTCACGAATTTGTGAAATAAAGGTACCCGTTGACTTCGGACGTTCACTGTTTTTAATCCGCAATGCATGTCCAAATACACGATCGGAAATACGTAAATCGGCACGTTTACCAATAATGTCTGACAAGTAAATCCGTGATACTCGCAATACAAACTCAAAGATCGCAGCCAGCAATACACCACCTGCCAATACCCAAAGGGTTGGCACAGACTGTGCAGGAATAACGCGGTCATACACGTTCATTGAGAAGACAATGGTGGCTAAGGCCAATACGTTGGCCAATAATGAAGCCAACATAATGTCCATATAACGTGTCCAGTCTTTAAGTACAATCGACCAGAACCAGTTTTTCTCAAAAGGCTTAATGTATTCATCAACACGTGCATCGGGCACTGATTTCTCAGGTCGAATCACATAGGCTGATTTCACATGTTGTAACAGCACCCCGGGTTCAAAGGTTTGTGATAAGCCCTTTTCACCACTAAATTGCACACTACAGGTGCCGTTGCTGTCGACTTTTTCAATCACTGCAACTTGTCCACCGGTAAACTCAATCACTAAAGGCAAATGCCATGGACTGAGCAACTCGCGAACAAAATTCACCTTACGAACATTCATTCCCACTTGACGGGTCACGACTGTTAAAACTTCATCCACCGATTGGTTTGGATTCCAGTCGAGTTGTAAACGAATACGTTCTTCCGAAGGCTCAATACGATAATGTTTGGCGATCGTCAGGACCGCATCTAGCCACGGCTGATAATTGATCTTCGTACTCATTGTTGAACTTCAAACCCCTGAATAGAAATATTTTTTAGGTCGTATAAATCGCGTGAACGCCCTGTTTGCGCAATATAATTTACAATGGCTGTAAAAATATCATAACGTGCAGATTCAATCTCTAAGGCAGCACTGTGAATCGACTGCTCAGCGTTTAATAAATCCAACACAGTACGCGTACCGAGTTTGTATTGCTCTTGATAAAGCTCTTTGGTACGAATTGCTGTTTCCTTGCGTGCCATTAAGACACCCATTTTTCGTTGTTTATTTTCAATTTCTTCACGTAACACACGAACTTGATCCAAAACTGACAGGTAGGTACTGTTCATTCGCGCACGTGCTGATTGTTCAGCATAGCTTGCTGCACGTGTACGCGATGCTGTTGCCCCACCTTGATAAAAGTTACTACTTGCCTCCAGCATCACAGCACTGTAGAGGCCGTCATCTTTATTGTTATTCGGATTACGACCATTCACAGCTTGGCTGACTGAACCTTTTAAATTAATGCTTGGATAGTTACTAATACGTACCTGTTCCAATTGCTTTTGTGCAACATCAATTTCTGCACGCGCAAGCATCATACGCGGCACTTGGTTATATTCTGGTTCTTGATACAGATTCGATTCAAGAATTAAACGTTCCGGTAACGTCCACTGCAAGCCACTGACATCAACGCCCAATAAGGTCCGCAGTTTCTGTTGATACTGACGTAACTGTGTTTCTTGGACAATTAAATTGGCCCGTGCTGACTCTAAATAGGATTGTGCTTGCACAGGGTCGGCCTGACTACTAATCCCTGCATTAGCACGCAGATTGGCAATTTCAGTAATTCGCGCAATCCCGCTGACCTGTTGTTCAGCAATTTTGCTGTTTTCTTGGTAACGCTTGATGTTGACAATCGCGCTTGCAGCATCATAAGCAATATCATCAATGCTGACCAAAACATTGGCCTTTTGCACCAACAACTGTGCTTCTTCAACACTGACTTCACTTTTGACCTTGCCAAAGTCATAGACCAGTTGTGAAGCATTTAAGCTGATGAGCTGACGGCCACGCTCACCTGTCGTGAAGTCACCCGTGCTTAATCCACCCGATAACTGTGGATAGTAGCCTGACTTGGCCACATCAATATTGGCATTTTGTGCAGCTAAGGTCGCAATTCGTTGTGAAATGTCAGGATTACGCTGTACCGCGCGCATAATCGCATCGTTAAAACTGATTTGTTGGACTTTTTCATTTTTGTTCTTGGTTACGCTTGAACCGTAACTGACCATAGGCAATTCAGGAATTGCTGAGGTGTCAACTTTGAAATTACTTAACTCATGCACATTGGCTTGATTGAAGTCCGGATTACTTTTTGGAGCAAAAAATGTACTGGCATTTTGCTTCAAGCTATTAAAATACTCTCGGGTTGTTTCCGCATAAGTCATTGTACTGGTTAAAGAAAGTAAAATTACTCCCTTTATCATCCGAATACTCACACCAACCCCATGTTTTCGTTTGGTTTTTTGTCTATTTGCCATAATCAATAAGTATGAATGAGCTAGTATTTTGCGCTATTTTACCTTGTTTAAAGAAAAAAGCTTTTTTTTTTGCTCGTTATTGTGAATTTTTTTTAATTTGTTTATAAATCATACAAATAAAAAAATGACCGGTTTGCACCAGTCATCTTATACCGCGTTCAGCTTAAACAGTAAAGTCTTCGCCTAGATACACTTGTCGAACTTTTTCATTGGCTAAAATATCGCTTGGCGTTCCTTCAGCAATCACAGCACCTTCGCTGACAATATAAGCACGCTCACAAATGGCTAAAGTTTCACGCACGTTATGATCCGTAATTAACACACCAATGCCACGGGCTTTGAGTGTGGTAATAATATCTTTAATATCTCCGACCGAAATCGGATCGACCCCAGCAAAAGGTTCATCGAGTAACATGAACTTCGGATCTGCCGCCAAAGCACGTGCAATTTCGGCACGGCGACGTTCACCACCAGATACGCTCATACCCAATGAATCTTTAATGTGGGTAATCTTAAAGTCCGCCAATAATTCGTTGAGGCGCTCTTTGCGCTGAGCCTTATTTAAATCTTTGCGGGTCTCTAAAATTGCCATAATATTTTCAGAAATAGTCAGTTTTCTAAAAATAGAGGCCTCTTGGGGTAAGTAACCAATGCCTTGACGTGCGCGTTCATGCATCGCTAAATCAGACAAGTCCAATTCATCTAAATGAATCTCACCGCGATCCATACGCACCAAACCCACCACCATATAGAAGCTGGTGGTTTTACCGGCACCATTTGGACCAAGCAAGCCAACAATCTGGCCACTTTGCATGCTAAAGGAAACGTCTTTTACCACCCAGCGTTTGCTGTAGTTTTTAGCAAGATGCTTAATGGTCAAGGTTTGTGGCTTGTGGTTGTGCATTAGTCACGCGCTCCCGGGAAGGATTTTGAGCTCGAAGGTGGAATCACGATCTGCACACGGCCTGAGGATGAACCACTGGTATTTGGGGTACCAATCGCTTCAATATCGCCTTTATTCATGCTGTAACGTAACGTTGCACCTTTAATGCTGGCACCATCTTGTTCTAGCATGGCATTGCCCGACAGGGTCAAAATACCGGTTTCTGCATTATAAACAATTTTATTGGCCTGACCTTTAGCTAAGCCTTTATTGGCACTGACCTGCTGCTGAAAACGTGTTGGTGAACCCGTTGCCGTAATGGTGCTGACTTCTTTACGGCTGTTTAAATTGGCCAAAATAGACGCTGCTTGTAATTTCATGGTGCCTTGTTCAACCACAACATTACCGCTGTAAGTCATAGCACCTGTTTTTTCATTAAAGTTAAAACGATCTGCCACCAAAGAAATTGGTTGGGTACGGTCAGATGGTAAAGCCCAAATGCTGGTGCTGACGACACTGACCAGTCCGACGAGGGCTGCTTTAACCAAAGCTTTGGAAAAATTAAGCTGAAATTTATGGTTCATACGTTCCTCGAATATTAAAAAATTCGTATTGCCCTTCATTTAAATTGGCTTTCAAACCTTGGCTATGAAAATTGGCTTGCGGTGACTGCACCACCACCTGCTGATCAGTTTCAATCTCACGAGTTTTCGGATATAAAATCAGTTCAGTGGTGTCTAATTGCATCTTACCTTGGGCTAAAATTTTGCTGGCCGAGACTTGTTCTGACAACACGACTTTTTCATTGTCATTATAACTCTGTGCCTTTTTGGCCGTAAATTGGGCATTGACTTGGCCATTTTCATACATAGATGCATCAAGCTGGTCAAGGCTTGCCGTTTTGCTGTGCATGTCTTGGGATAAATGGTCAACCGTGGCACGCAAATACAATTGTCCATCTTCATTGGTTTGAGTTAAGTGAATTTGGTCAGCGGAATAAGTCATGTTCTGCGATGAACTGGCATCCAACTTTTGCTCTTTTCCGCTGTAATAGTAGTAACCACCACTAACAGCAGCAATCGCTACCGCTGCAACGTATAAAAATTTAATATCCATTCGTGTGGTTTCAACTTAAAGTCTTGAATTATTTATGTGGTACAGCGGCGAATTTTTCAAGTAATTCTTCGTACACGCCCTTAGACATTAACAACATGTCACAAATTTCACGTACCGCACCGCGACCGCCGTAGGCCTGCGTCACTAAATCGGCACGGCGACGCACTTCAACATGACCATTTGGAACTGTTACACACATGCCTGCAAGGGCAAATGCCGATAAATCTGGCCAATCATCGCCCATGTATAAGCAGTCTTCTGGTTGAATATTGAGCTGCTCACATGCTTCACGAAGTGCTGTACCTTTGTCTTCACGGCCTTGGAACACCAAGTCCACACCTAAGTCTGTCATACGTTTTTCGACGATATTACTCTTACGACCGGTGATAATAATGACTTTAATGCCTGCTTGTTGAACCAGCTTCATGCCCAAACCATCACGGATATCAAAAGATTTAATCTCATCACCGCTGTTGGTTAAGGTCACAAAACCATCACTTAAGATGCCATCGACATCAAGAACCAATGCTTCAATGTGACGTGCTTGTTCTAACAAAATATAAGAAGCCATGTATTAATTTACCCCTGCCTGGATTAGGTCATGCATACTAATTACGCCAATAACGGTATTGGCATCATCTACAACCACAAATTGGTTAATCTTTTTGTCACGCAATTGTTCTAAGGCTTCAACTGCACGTGCTTCTTGCGAAATGGTGGCAGGTTGCGCAATCATGACCGCAGAAACGGGTAAATTGACATCAAAGCCTTGCTGTTTATCAATCAAGCGACGCAAGTCACCATCGGTGAAAATCCCCAATAACGTATCATTTTCATCCACGATGGTGGTTAAGCCTAAACGCTTGTCTGAAATTTCATACAAGACTTGATTCATTGGCGTATCGGGTGCAACTTTCGGGAGTTCGGCACCGGTATGCATTAAGTGTTTCACATGTAATAGTAAACGTTTACCCAATGCCCCAGCCGGATGCGAGCGAGCAAAATCATCCGCAGTAAAACCGCGTGCATCAAGCAGTGCCACAGCCAAAGCATCGCCTAAAGCCAGTGTTGCTGTGGTGCTAGAGGTGGGTGCTAAACCCAGTGGACATGCTTCGGTAATCTCACCCAACGTGAGCGCCACATCAGCATTTTGTGGCATAGGTCCACGATCATCCCCACTGATGGTGATTAAAGGCACCTCAAGATGCTTAATCAGTGGCATCAGCATCATAATTTCATCGCTTTTGCCTGAGTTAGAAATGGCGATCAACACATCACCACGTACCAACATACCTAAGTCACCGTGACCGGCTTCACCCGGATGCATAAAGAAAGACGGTGTACCAGTTGAGGCGAAGGTCGCTGCCATTTTACGCCCAATATGACCCGACTTACCCATGCCGGTGACCACCAAACGCCCCTTACATTGCAGCATAATTTCGCAGGCACGGCTAAAACGCGCATCAATTTGCGTCGCGAGCACCTGAAGTGCTTGTTCTTCAATGCGTAAGGTTTCTAGAGCAACTTTTTGAAAATCGGTCGGATTGTGCATATTTGGTGGATTCAATGTAATAACCTTCACGCTGTACGTGTTGTTGACTCAAGCGAAAATGAATTTTCGCAATTTTAGCATATCTATGCAAATGCCATCTTTGAAAAATCAGCGTGTTTTGGCCAATTCTGCTGAGCGGCTGTATAAAAATAGCGGGGAAAACTTTGTGAATAATGGGCGTTACGTTATGATTGCTACATCTTTTTGTTAAACTTTTTGAATATCTATGCAACCTTTTGTTCTATATAACTCAGAGCAGCGTAAAAAAGTTGAGTTTGTGCCACGCAAAGAAGGTCATATCGACATGTATGTCTGTGGTATGACGGTGTATGACTACTGTCATATTGGCCATGCGCGTGTCATGGTTGCATTTGACTATATTATTCGCTTCCTTCGTAGTCAGGGTTGGAACGTTAAATACGTTCGCAACATTACCGACATCGATGACAAAATCATTAAGCGTGCCAATGAAAATGGCGAAACCATTACTCAACTCACCGATCGCTTCATTCAAGCCATGAATGAAGATGCTGAAAATCTTGGTTGTTTACACCCAGATGAAGCACCACGTGCGACGGATTATATTGACCAAATGCAAAACATGATTGGCAATTTAGTCAATAACGGTACTGCGTATCCATCATCAAATGGCGACGTGTATTTCCAAGTCGAAAAGTTTGCCAAATATGGTCGCCTTTCAGGTCGTAAACTTGAAGATATGCAAGCGGGTGCTTCTGAACGTGTAGACGTTGAAGTTGAGAAAAAACATCCGTTTGACTTCGTACTTTGGAAACATGCCAAAGAAAATGAACCCTCTTGGGCTTCACCTTGGGGCAATGGTCGTCCGGGCTGGCATATCGAATGTTCGGCAATGTCAACGTGCTGTTTAGGCAATCATTTTGATATTCACGGTGGTGGTTCTGATTTAACCTTCCCTCATCATGAAAATGAAATTGCGCAATCTGAAGCATCGACTGGCGAACAGTATGTAAATTACTGGATGCATGTTGGTTTCATTAATGTTGATGGCGAAAAAATGTCGAAGTCTTTGGGCAACTTCTTCACCATCCGTGACGTGATGGACAAGTTCCACCCTGAAGTGATTCGTTACTTTATCGTATCTTCGCATTATCGTAGCCCTGTCAACTTCTCTGATGTTGCACTCAAAGAAGCAAAAACTGCCTTGACCCGTTTCTACCAGTCATTCAAATCTTACCAAGCGGTTTATGGTGACAAACTGGTTGAAACTTTAGATGAAGCATTGGTTGAGCGTTTCAATTCAGCCATGCGTGATGACTTCAATACCTCTGAAGCACTAGCTGTGTTGTTCGAAGTCAACAAAGCCCTTAACACGGCAGTGAAAGAAGAAAATGCTGCTCAAGCTGAAGTTTACTATGCCACTTTACGTCACTTGACCAATATTTTGGGTCTTGTTCAACACAACGTGGAAGATTTCTTAAAATCTGATATTGGTCAGGAAGCTTTAGGTTTATCTGAAGAACACATTGCTGATCTAATCCAACAACGTGTCGATGCAAAGAAAGCCAAAGATTTCGCCCGTGCTGATGAAATCCGCCAGTCTTTACTCGACCAAGGGGTGGTTTTGGAAGATACTCGTCAAGGTACGGTATGGCGTCGTGCTGATTAATTCAGCAATTGAAACAATAGGGCGTTGACAGTTTTGAAAAACGCTCTATAATTCAACCCATATTGCGGGAATAGCTCAGTTGGTAGAGCACAACCTTGCCAAGGTTGGGGTCGCGAGTTCGAGTCTCGTTTCCCGCTCCAAAATTTTAAAAAACCCTGATCACATGATCAGGGTTTTTTTATGCGTCATTGACGGGCTTGAATCTGTTGACTCAATAAGGCATACACCTCTGCAAGGTCAGGACGCTCAGCCTGCTCGAGCATCTGTTGATGCAGAGTTAAAATATGCTGATCGCCACGCATCGCTGGACCTGTTTGCACACTTTGCGGCACATGCAGAGTGGCCTTTTGTGCCGTCTCTAACATTAATGGATACAATAAACTAAAATCTACTTGGCGCTGATCAACAAGTTGCTGTGCCATGTCATAGCAATAATTACTGAAATTACAGGCGAATACTGCAGCCAAATGTAAACTTAGACGCTGTGCTGAACTATAGGCATAGACGCGTTCACTGAGTTGCTGAGCAAGCGCAACCAAGCTCTGTTGATCTGTCTCATGCGTGGCTTCTACCAATAACGGCGTGTTGCGCCAGTCCATGTCGCGACCGATGCTAAAGGTTTGCAGCGGATAAAATACCCCTGCACGCGCATGAGCTTGGGTGAGTACATTTAAATCCGTGCTGCCTGAGGTATGCACCACCAGCACATCAGGTAAGTTAGCATGCACTGCTGCTGCGACCTCAGCAATCGCGTGATCGCTGACGGCAATCACCAACAGATCAATGCTTGGATCTAAGGCAACAAACGATGAAATGCCCTGTGCACCCACTTTTTCTGCTAAGGTTTGTGCATGGCTGAATGTTCGACTATAGATTTGAATGATCTGATGTTGTGCGCAAAGTGCTTGTGCCAAATGATGCGCAACGCGCCCTGCCCCAATAAAACTAATCTTCATAGGTATGATCATGTCAAAATATTGTGCTTAGCATGCCAATAAAAAAAGGACGAAGCAATTCGTCCTTTTTGGTTAAGTTCAGGCTTAAGGATTTTTCTTAATGCCTTGATCATCAACTTGACGCACTGAACCTGTTTCAGTGTTAATCACTTTAAATTCAATACGACGGTTTTTAAATTTACCCGCTTCGGTTGCATTGTCTGCAGTTGGGTTTTCTTGTCCAAAACCAACCGCTGTCAAACGATCTGCTGCAATACCTTGACTTGTAAGATATTTTTTCACAGCTTCAGCACGTTGTAACGATAAAGTTTTGTTCGACGCTGCACTACCTACATTATCGGTATGGCCTTCAATGGTCAGTTTCACATGTTGTGCAGATTTGAGTAAAGCTGCCGCTTGGTCAAGAATACGCTTGTTGGCATCTGGAATTGCACTTGATGCCGTCGCAAAGTTAATAATTTGAATGTTCAATGCTTTTGCAACGTCTTCAGCATTCACATTGTCTGGATTAATATTAGAAAGCGCTTGACCTGCTTGGGTAATACTGTCATTTACCGCACGATCTACTTCTGCAGGGGTACTTGCTGCCACAGCTGCAGGACCTGCAAGTGGTAACAATGCTAACTGTGCATTTTTCAATAATGGACGGATTTTTCCAGCCAATGCTTCACCGGTAGTCACGTCAGGCGTTTGCAAAGTGACTTTGTCACCATACCAGTCTAAGCTCGCATTTGGCACGCCTTTGACTAAGTTTAATACGCTTGGAATGGCTGCTGAATCCACAAAGTCGGCTTGGAAATTAGGATTAATATTGGTGTCACACCCTGCAGTACGGTTGAAAATTTTCTTCACTTCACTTTGTAAAGTATCCAAGAAACCACCGTTATTGGCTGAAATGACACAGTTCGCCACGTCACCGACTTCATTGGTGGTCAACTGTAAACGTGCTGGCTCAGCACCCTGTACATCTGCAGGTGGTACCACCGCGGTGTCGGGTTTTTTACTACATGCTTTAAACAAGAAGCCAAGTAAGCCTGCAAGTACCAAGAAACCAATGAGCGGTAATAAGAAGCCTGAACGCTTTTCTTCAGGGACATGCTGTTTGACCACAGGATCAGGCGTGACACGTTGTGCGTTGGCCACCGAAGATACCCCAAGACCCGTCAGCAATGGCAACGCCCAAGCAGGTAATTTACTTTGAATATTATGCCACTGGCTTTGTAAGAAGCTAACAATTGCGTTGCTGTCCGATGAGCCTGCTTCGTTTTCAAGTACACTGAGCGTCGGTGCAATGGCACGATTGAGGGTTTTTTCTGTTTCTTCAGCAGGAATGGTTGGGCTTAAGTGCTGTAGAAATTGTTGTTTTAGACCACTATTACTGGTAAATAAATCAGCAATACGTGGATTCAGTTGATTGGTTAACTCTTTGAGTAGGCCTGGCTTCGCTTTGAGTAAGGTCAATAAAAATGGATAAAATGCAGCCAGTGCCTGTTTTTTTTCAACCAAAAAGTCGCTATCGCCATCTAATACCATGGCAGTCACTTTCTGTTTGAGTAGTTCAACAATATCTAGTGTCATACAAAACCTCGTTCTTCAATTAATTTTTTTACTTTTACGGCGTCCGTTATGATTGTTGTTAAAGCTCACCAACGTTAGTTTAATCAGCCATTTTTTATATAATGTAATAAATTGTATATTTTATAAACAAAAAAAGCCAGTTTTCACTGGCTTTTTTTAAGTTAAACTATTTAATCACATAAAAATTCACAAGAATAATTATGCAACAAAGGTACGAACAACGCGGCCTTTCACGGTGCTATGAATCAGCGGTGTATTTTTACCTTGTGACAAAATCGTCTCTTTATTCAAGCTCCATTCTTGCTCAGGGTCAACCAAAACCAGACCCGCTTCTGCTGCCCAACGTGCCGCCATATCTGCCACTTTTGCCGGTGCAAGGGTCACCTTTTCAACCCATTGTAATGGGCTAAACAGACCTTCATTGACCAGCTGTACACCAAATGGCACATAGGTATCAAAGGCCGTTAAACCTGATTGAGTTTCAGCAAACGGTGCCAATTTCGCAGAACTGCTGAGCGGCTCATGATGGGTACAAATGGCGTCAATTACACCCTCTTTTAAGCCTTGACGTAACAGTTGTTTGTCTTGTTCTGAACGTAATGGTGGACGTACATGTGCCAATGCGTTAAAGCCATCAATCAGCTGATCGGTTAAGTGCAATTGATGCATCGCTACATCACAGGTCACAGGCAAACCTTTGGCTTTGGCAATTTTGATTAATTCAACCGATGCACCACATGACAATAAACCAAAGTGGGCACGTACCCCGGTCGCTTCAATCATGAGTAGATATTTGGCAATCGCGACGGTTTCAGCCAAGGTTGGAATCATCGGTAGACCTTGACGCGAGGCAATAAAGCCCTCGTGTACGCAGCCATCTTTGGCAATTTGTGGCTCTTCTGCATAGAACACCACAGTCATATTCAGACCTGCTGCGTATTCAAGGGTACGAAGCACCACATCATCATCAGCAAACGGTGCATTGGCATTGGTGACTGCTGTACAGCCGCCTTTTTTTAAGCCAGCCATATTGGCAGGTTGATTGCCTTTCAAGCCTTGGGTTTGTGCACCAATGACTTCAAGGTAGATCCCGCCATCGAGCATGGCTTTTTCCACTAAACCATGAATCAAGGCACCATTGTCTTGGACAATTGGCTTTGAATCAGGTGGAGTAAACACATGCAAAATGCCATTTTCACGTGCCGCACGACCTTCAGATTTTAAAGTACCGTGTTGCTGTTGACCTGGCTCACGTAAACGCGCACACAAGTCCACCATGGTTGGCATCAACCATTTGCCTTGACCATCGAGCGTTTCATCGACACTGTCCACTGCAGCAATACGTTTGCCATTTTGGATATACACGGTTTCAATCGTGTCAGTTTGCGCAATCGGATCAAGTACACGTACGTTTTCAATTTTTACAATAGTCATAACGAATCCCTTAACCTGCAATTGCTTCAATTAAACCTTGTTCTTCAAGCTGACCTTGCATTGCAAGCGCCAACACTGCCATACGTACCGCAATACCGTTGGTCACCTGATTCAAGATCACCGCCTGTGGGCCATCCGCAATACTTGAATCAATTTCGACGCCGCGGTTCATTGGTCCCGGATGCATCACGATGCAATCTGGTTTGGCCATGGCAAGACGCTCTTTGTTCAGACCATACATTTTGTAGAATTCAGCTTGTGATGCTAGGGCTGGCGAATCAATTCGTTCGTTTTGAATACGTAAGGTAATAATCACGTCACAGTCTTGAATGCCGGCTTCCATATCGTTAAATAAACGTACTTCAGGGCCATACTCATCAAAACCATAAGGCAGTAAGGTGTTCGGTGCGATCACACGAATATCTTTACAGCCCAAAGTTTGTAGTGCTGCTACATCCGAACGTGCAACACGTGAATGTTTAATATCACCAATAATGGCAATCGAGATATCTTCAAAATTCTTTTTAGTTTCACGGCGAATGGTCAACATATCCAGCATTGCTTGGGTTGGATGCGCGTGACGACCATCACCAGCGTTAATAATCGCGACATTTGGGCAAACGTCTTTGGCAATAAAGTGTGCTGCACCTGAAGACGAATGACGCACCACAAAAATATCGGTGGCCATGGCTTCTAAGTTCCATAGCGTGTCACGTAACGTTTCGCCTTTAGAGGTACTCGAACGTGCAATATCAATGTTAAGCACGTTGGCTGAAAGACGCTTCGCAGCAGCTTCAAAGGTGGTACGGGTACGGGTAGAGTTTTCAAAAAAGAGATTCATGACCGTGCGACCTTCCAACAAATTATTGGTGATCAGCTGATTTTGGTCATTAAAAAAGGACGCCGCGGTGTCCAAGATTTTTGTAAGGGTAGCTTTAGAAAGACCTTCAATGGTCAAAAAGTGCTTAAGATTGCCTTGTTTATTGAGTTGAATCTGGCTCGGGGTGTGTAATGCAGCAAAGTGCATGAGAGATTCCTTATCGTTTAAGTTGATGCATTATACAGAGATTCACCTGTTTGGGCAGATGCTCAAAATGCTATTCGTACAAAAATCGGCTTGGTAAATAAAAATTAAAAATGAAATTGTTATTTGATAATTCAATTAGATAATTTAAACACATTCTCGATATACTGTACCCTTTCATAAAATAAAGCCTAGATTTTATTCAGGATTTATAACCCTGTGATGATGTGCTGATCTTTAATTTTTTGAGCTAAGTCTTAAAAGCCCAAAACAATCCAGCCACCGCTCACCCAAAGCCATGAAAATACGCTAAAATAGCAGATTGCTTTATTGCTTTTGGAAATTTACATGAATTCGAAACCCCGTCTTTCTACGTATTGGGTCACCTGTGCAGATGGACTTGAACTCCTCCTTCAAGAAGAAATTGAAAAATTAGGAATTCAAAAGATTGAGCGTTTTCCGGGTCGTTTAGTTTTCCAAGGCACACTTGAACATGCATACCGCATTTGTATGTGGTCACGTCTTGCATCACGTGTTCTTCTGCCAATTCATACGCATCCGATTGAATTTAGTCATGATGCACGTGACGTTGCAGAAGAGCTGTATGAAGGTGCAATGGCCTTTGATTGGTCATTAATTTTTGCCCCGCAAAGCACTTTTGCGATTCGCTTACATACCGAACGTGAAATTAAAGTAAATACCCAATTTGCGACTTTACGTGCCAAAGACGGTGTCGTCGATTCGTTCATGGAAGCGGTGGGCAAACGTCCAAGTATTGACACCAAAGCGCCTGAAATCACCATGTACATTTTGGCAGGTAAAACTGAGCATACCTACTGCTTAGATTTATCAGGTGACTCATTGCATAAACGTGGCTACCGTCAATACATGACCGATGCCCCAATTAAAGAAAACTTAGCAGCTGCGATTTTACATAAAGCTGATTTAGCCGGCGTGCAGCCTGAAATTTTACTCGACCCAATGTGTGGTTCGGGTACCTTTATTATTGAATCATTATTTATCTTAACCGATCGTGCGCCAGGTTTAGTGCGTCGTTTTGGCTTTAACGGCTGGAATGGTCATGACCATGAACTGTGGATGAGCATTAAGGCCGAAGCTGCTGAACGCCATCAAGCAGGTTTGGCGAAAGATTTACCCAAAATCTATGCCTTTGATGCCGATTGGGAAGCCGTAAAAGCCACCAAGAAAAACATTGCTGCGGCAGGGTTTGAAAGCTTACTCGATCAAATTCAAATTGAAGAACGTACTTTAGCGGATTGGCCTGACTTTAAAACCGAAGGCAAACGTTCGTTTGTGGTGACGAATCCGCCATACGGTGAACGTTTAGGTGAAAAAGCCTCAAACCGTGCCTTGTACTTAGGTTTATCTGCACTACTGCAAAAGAATTTCCCAAATCAAACTGCGGCAGTAATTGCTTCACAAATTGAACAAGCCGACGTATTGGCCTTTAATGAGCCACAAACGCTACGTTTAATGAACGGTAAATTACCGATTTACATTCGTTCAGGCAAAGTTAAACCTGCAAGTGTGGTGGTGCCTTTCTTAGCAGAGTGGCAGCCACAGCAGTATGAACCGATTGAAGGTGCTGTTGAGTTTGCCAACCGTTTAACCAAAAACATGCAAACCTTAAAGAAATGGGCCGTTAAAGAAGGCGTGTATTGCTTACGTTTATATGATGCCGACTTACCTGACTTTAACATTGCGGTGGATTTATATGGCGACCGTTTGCATGTACAAGAATATGCACCACCAAAAACCATTGACCCTGAAAAAGCCAAAAAACGCTTTAACTTAGGTTTACAGGCAATTCGTGCGGTAACCGGTTTAGGTCGTGATGCGATCTTCATTAAAACCCGTGCGCGTCAGGAAGGTAAAACCCAGTACACCAAACAAAGTACGGCTTCAAAACGTTTTATCGTTCAAGAAGGCAAAGCCAAAGTTTTAGTCAATTTAACCGATTACTTAGATACCGGTTTGTTCCTGGATCACCGTCAAATTCGTTTACGTATTGCACGTGAAGCAAAAGGCAAGCACTTCTTAAACCTTTATAGCTATACCTCTACTGCAAGCTTACATGCTGCTTTAGGCGGTGCAGCAAGTACTACAAGTGTCGATTTATCTAATACTTACCTAAATTGGTCAAAAGAGAACTTTGTACTCAATGGTTTAACGGTTGATCATGCCGATGAACAACATATGTTCTTCGCATCAGACTGTTTTGAGTGGTTAAAAGAAGGTCATGAACAGTATGACTTGATCTTTATTGACCCACCAACCTTCTCTAACTCGAAGAAATTCTACGGTACCTTTGATGTACAGCGTGACCATTTGTCGCTGATTAAACGTGCGATGAACCGCTTAACCACGGAAGGTACCTTGTACTTCTCAAATAACTACCGTGGTTTTGAAATGGACGAAGAGATTTTAGCGTTCTTTGACGTGGAAGAAATTTCAAGCGAAACCATTGGTCCTGACTTTAAGCGTAACCAAAAAATTCACCGTTCTTGGAAAATTACTCATCCTCAAGGTGAATAATTTTGAAGATAAAAAAAACCGCGCCTTGGCGCGGTTTTTTTATGTCTTTAGCTGAGTTTGACTTTATCAAACACCAACTGACCGTTGTCGGCTGTGACCAAGATATTATCACCCGGTACATAATCACCGGCTAAAATACGCTGTGCCAAACCATTTTCCACTTGTTGCTGAATAGCACGTTTCAATGGACGTGCCCCATAGATCGGGTCAAAGCCTGCATCAATCAATTGATCAAAGGCTGCATCATCTAAAGTGAGTTTCAGATCACGTTCAACCAAACGGCTACGTAAGCGTTCCAACTGAATATCGGCAATACCACGAATTTGGGCTTTTTTCAGGGCATGGAATACCACTAACTCATCAATACGGTTAATAAACTCCGGACGGAAATGTTCGCTGACCGCAGCCATCACCACCGCACGCACTTCATCGTCTGCGGCATGGTCACCCAGCTCACGCACATCGCTTGAACCCAAGTTTGAGGTCATCACAATCACAGTGTTTTTAAAGTCCACCACACGGCCTTGGGAGTCGGTAAGGCGACCATCATCCAGCACTTGTAGCAAGATGTTAAACACATCAGGATGGGCCTTCTCCACTTCGTCAAATAGCACCACACTATACGGTTTACGACGTACCGCTTCGGTCAGTACACCACCTTCTTCATAACCGACATAACCCGGAGGTGCACCCACTAAACGGCTTACCGAATGTTTTTCCATAAATTCAGACATATCAATCCGAATCATGGCCATATCATCATCAAACAAGAAGTTGGCTAGCGCTTTGGTGAGCTCTGTTTTACCCACACCCGTTGGCCCTAAGAATAAGAACGAACCACTTGGACGGTTAGGATCAGATAAACCTGCGCGTGAACGACGTACCGCATTGGCAACAGCAACCACCGCTTCGTCTTGCCCAACCACGCGTTGGTGCAAGAAGTCTTCCATATGCAGTAATTTTTCACGTTCACCTTGCAGCATTTTGGCCACAGGAATACCCGTTGCCGCACTCACCACTTCGGCAATTTCGTTATCTGTCACTTTGTTACGTAGCAATTTAGGTGCTTCGTTTTCAGTGGCAGTTTCGACACGCTCGATTTGCTTTTGCAATTCTGGAATCACGCCATATTGCAAACGTCCTGCTTCTTCTAAGTTGCCTTCACGCTGTGCTTTTTCTAAGGCAAGGCGCGCTTGATCTAGTTTGACTTGCAGATCTTTGTTGCCTTCTACTAAGGCTTTATCGGCACGCCAAATTTCTTCTAGATCATTATACTCTTTTTCAACTTCGGCAATTTGCGTTTGCAGATGATCAACTTCCGCTTTCGCGCCTACATCTTCGTCTTTTTGCACCGCAGCCAATTGCATCTTCAGCTGAATTAAACGGCGCTCTAATTTATCTAAACTTTCTGGTTTAGAATCGAGCTCCATTTTAATCCGTGATGCAGCTTCATCAATTAGATCAATGGCTTTATCCGGCAATTGACGGTCGGTGATGTAACGATGTGACATTTTTGCCGCAGCAATAATTGCAGAGTCCAAAATCTGCACGCCATGATGGGTCGCATAACGTTCTTTCAGACCACGTAAAATCGCAATCGTGTCTTCCACACTTGGTTCATCCACCAAGACTTTTTGGAAACGACGCTCTAAAGCTGCATCTTTTTCAATAAATTGACGGTATTC
>CAVBYE010000045.1:0-18880 GCA_963599285.1 Bacteroidaceae bacterium
GCGCGAAAGCATCACTGTCTGCATTTGATTACATTATCCGTTCGGGTCAATAAATTGCATTATTATTGATTTAAACCTCAGGCTCAGTACTTCGGTACTGGGCCTTTTTTACATTTGATCAACAATTCATCATCTTTATTTTTTTGAATTTTCAGCATATATTCCTGTGATCCGTTTTCGGATGCATAATACAAAGGAAAAATAACATGAATAAGTTAATTGTTGCCCTCGGTCTTGCTGCAAGTGTAGCATTAGTTGGTTGTAGTAAAGAAAAAGCACCCGAGACAGGTGCAACAACAGGTCAACATTTAGAAAATGCGGCTGACCAAGCAGCACACGATATCAACACGGCTACTGCCACTACAGCTACTGCTGTCGATCAAGCTGCTGCAAACACGGCAACAGCGGTAGATAATGCAGCAGCGTCAACTGAACGTGCGGCACAAAATGCAGCCAACCATGCAGAAGCTGCAGCACAGAGTGCCAAAGAGGCAGCAAAAGAAGCCACCGCTGCTGCTGCAGGTGCTGTAGAACAAGGTGCTGCCAATATTAAAGAAAAAGCACAACAGTAAAGACAGCCAAGCGCTTCTATCCGAAGCGCTTTTTATATCAGTAATATTTATATCATAAATCAATTATTCATGCTGTGTTTGTGCATAGCATCGGCGCTCTTTGCTTCAATCTCGCATACAATAGCTTTTTATATTTTATCTTTTTTATCTCCATGGCTATTGTTGCAGCAGCCAACAACCGATCGCATGTTTCGGTTTGGGTGGCGACGCTTTTAATTCTCCTCGGTACTTTAGGTGCCTATCAGTTTGTTGGTCTTAAACAAGCTTTGCTCTTTTTAATTGGTGGTGCATTGGGTATGACCCTCTACCATGCATCTTTTGGTTTTACCTCAAGTTGGCGCGTGTTTATTAAGCAAGGTCGTGGCCGTGGCTTACGCGCGCAAATGATCATGTTGGCCGTTGCCGTGTTGCTGTTTTTCCCTGCGCTTGGTGCGGGTGAATTGTTTGGCAATCCAGTCAAAGGTAACGTCAGCCCTGTGTCTATGTCGGTGATGATTGGTGCCTTTATCTTTGGTATTGGTATGCAATTGGGTGGTGGCTGTGCCTCAGGTACGCTCTACACGGTCGGTGGCGGCAGCTCACGGATGATCTTCACCTTAATTTTCTTCTGCTTAGGTTCATTAATTGCCACCAGTCATTTAGATTTTTGGTTTAATTTACCAAGCTTAGGCCCAATTTCTGTGGTCACCAGTTTAGGTGTTATGCCTGCGTTACTGCTTAACTTTGTATTGTTTGCACTGATTGCGTTGGCTACAGTATGGGTTGAGAAAAAACGTCATGGCAGCTTAGAAGTCGAGCCTCAAAGTGCCCATCAAGGATTTAAACGTTTCCTTAAAGGCCCTTGGCCATTGATTTGGGGCGGTTTAATTTTAACCTTACTCAATTTCGCAACTTTAGCCTTGGCTGGTCGCCCTTGGGGTGTAACCTCTGCCCTTGCAGTATGGTCAGCAAAAGCGGCAAGCTTGGCAGGTGTAGATGTTGCGGCATGGGATTATTGGCAGCAACCGGGCAATGCTAAAGCCTTAGCTGAATCACTTTGGTTTGATATTACCTCAATGATGAACTTTGGCATTATGTTGGGTGCACTTCTTGCAGCAAGTCTTGCGGGTAAATTTGCACCGAATTTCAATATTCCACGTCGTTCACTGATCGCTGCAGTGGTGGGTGGTTTAATGCTGGGTTACGGTGCACGTTTAGCATATGGCTGTAACATTGGTGCTTATTTCAGTGGTATTGCATCAGGCAGTTTACATGGTTGGTTATGGCTCATCTTTGCCTTTATGGGCAATGGTATTGGGGTGAAATTACGTCCAATCTTCTTCCCAGATGAAAAACCACAGCCTGAAAAGCTGACCGGTTGTTAAATTAAAAAAGCCCATCTTAAGATGGGCTTTTTTGGCGCTCACGGCAGCATCGTTACAATGACTTTTCATTCATATAACGCCAATAGCGTTTTGGCACATACTGAATATGCAGTTTCATATTTTTACGCGCTTGAATATTCACGCTATTAAAGTAGTCCTTCCATAACTGATCATATAACACCTCTTCATCATCAAGCTCAACGCTAAAGGATTGGCTATGGCCAATGTGCACTTGAGTGTCGATAGATTCTGCATTCATGTGCACTTGATGCACGTGCTTTAAATCATAATAAATGCCGTATTTGCGTTGTTCATCATAAATCAACCACGGTTGATCCTGATAACGTTCTTTAAAATGTTTGGTAATAATGGGCAGTACATTAAAGTCAGGCTTGACCAAACTTAAAAACAAACCATCTTTGCACTTTTTAAAGCGCACAAAGGCTTCCATGCGGTGCTTTTCACGCCCCACTTGCTTGGCCCATTGTGATAGACCAATCACTGCATGATGACCATAATCTTTGTCAACAGGGCGCTGATTTTGAAATACGTACACTGCAAAATCAAAAAGAATTTGAAATGCGTCTTCCTGTTCTGACAAAAAGGCATAGTAAAACGCCCGTAAACTACTGCTCGAGACTTTTTGCTTGAGCCCCTGCCATACCCGTTGTCCATGTGCATCATTGGATGCCACATGGGTAAACTCATCAAACAGGCCATTTTGTGCATGGGGATTTGCGGTAATGCTTACCGCAAACTCTTTAAACTCAAAGGCACGAAAGACGCAGCTCAAAAGGCCGGTCATGGTGCCATCAAAACAGTAACGTGCCATTAGAAACCAAAGCCTAATTGTGGTGAGAGCTGCTGTTGATACTTAGATTGCCCTGAGATCAAAATCTGTTGACGAATCTGATGAGACTGCTGATCTTTTTTAAATTTTGGCGTATCGGCACAGCGAATAAAATGTTGCGCACGATTATAGGCCACACCCATGCGTTTCAATTGATCAATATGCACCTGACCAAAACGACGTGCTTGGACAATTTTCTTGGCCGAACGTACCCCTATACCCGGTACACGCAGAATCATTTTGTAATCGGCGCGGTTAATATCGACTGGAAACGCCTCAGGATGACGTAGTGCCCAACTCAACTTTGGATCAATATCTAAATCTAAGTTAGGATGTGCATCATCGACAATTTCATTGGCTTCAAAACCATAAAAACGCATCAGCCAATCGGATTGATAGAGACGATTTTCACGCAATAATGGCGGTGCTGAACCGACTGCAGGTAAGGCTTTTTCTTGCTCATTAATTGGAATATAGCCTGAGAAATACACCCGTTTGAGTTTAAATTCCTTGTAATGATGATCTGCCATCATAATGATGTCTTTGTCGGTTTCACTATGCGCCCCGACCACCATTTGTGTGGTTTGTCCTGCAGGTACAAATTTCGGTACAGACTTAATGATTTTCGATTCATCTTTCATTTGAATCAGGCGATCACGCACAATACCTAAGTCTTTTTGCACTTCAGCGTGGGTTTTCTCTGGGGCAAATTTTTGTAAACCGGCTTCGGTTGGCATCTCCAAATTAATACTCATACGGTCTACATACAGCCCCGCTTCGGTAATAATCTCTTGCGATGCACCGGGAATGGTTTTGAGGTGAATATAACCATTAAAGTTTTCTTCAAGGCGCAGTTTTTTCACCACTTGCAGCATACGCTCCATGGTGTAATCGGCAGATTTAAAAATCCCTGAGCTTAAGAACAAGCCTTCAATATAATTTCGACGGTAGAAATTCATGGTCAAATCGACCACTTCCTGCACGGTAAACGCCGCACGTTTCACATCATTGGAGCGACGCGATACACAATACGAACAGTCAAAAATACACACATTAGAAAACAGAATTTTCAGCAACGAGACACAGCGTCCGTCTTCGGTATAGCTATGGCAAATCCCATTACCGGTATTGCCTAGACCCTTGTCTTTGTTTTTACGGTTGCTCCCACTCGATGAACAGGACACATCATATTTGGCAGCATCAGCTAAAATTTGCAGTTTTTCACGGATACGATCAGACATGAATTTATGAATCTCGACCAAAACGCTATTATAAAATTGAACCACGCGAGACCCTAGTCATTTGGTCTTTTATGCGACAGCACATGTCGCAATAAACTGATGCATCAAGCCTATTTCAAAATAAAATCACCAATATAATTTGCTTAATGCTTTCTGCCTCGGCAAAGTAAAGAGATGAAAAGGAGCAAAACCATGTCTTTATTGGAAAAATTAGAAATTAAACATCCGATCTTTTTGGCCCCCATGGCAGGTGTCAGCACGCCTCAGCTGGCAAGTGAAGTATCCAATCAAGGTGGTTTAGGTGCGTTGGGACTTGGTGCCTCAACCGTACCGCAAGCTGAACAGCAAATTTTAGCCACCCAATCGCTCACTGATGCGCCTTTTCAAGTCAATTTTTTCTGCCATCAAGCCCAACAACTTGATGAACAGGTGATGAAGTCATGGTTAGACCTACTCCAGCCTGAATTTGAAAAATTCGGTGCTCAAGTCCCTGAAAAATTGAACTGTATTTACCCAAGTTTTACCGATCACGATGACTATTTACGCATGGTTTTGGAGACCAAACCTAAAATCGTAAGCTTTCATTTTGGTTTACCGCTCGCACATCAAATTCGTGCCCTGAAACAAGCGGGCATTATCACCATGGTGACTGCCACCAATTTGGCTGAAGCCCAGTTGATTGAGGCTGCGGGGATTGATGTCATCATTGCCCAAGGCATTGAAGCCGGTGGACATCGTGGTATTTTCAATGAAAATATAGATGGTGCCTTGACGACCAAAGAGCTGGTACAACTTTTACTAAAACACTGTCAGATTCCGGTGGTGGCAGCCGGAGGAATTATGCATGGTCAACATATTCGTGAGTTTTTGCAGCTTGGTGCAAGTGCTGTGCAAATGGGCACAGCGTTTGTGCAATGCAAATCATCCAATGCCAATGATGCATATCGAAATGCCTTATTTGCACAACCCCTTACCCAAATTACTGCAAGTATTTCAGGGCGTCCTGCACGTGGTTTAATCAACACATGGCATGAACAGATTGATACACCTGAGCGACCACACGTGCCCCCCTACCCGTATAGCTATGATGTGGCGAAACAACTACATGCACTTGCCTCAAAGCATGATGATCATGGTTATGGTGCCTTTTGGGCAGGTAGCAATGTCTCACACATCCGTAGCTTTGAAGCCGCAGATTTAATGAATCAATTGGCGCTTGAAATGACTCACGCTTAGTCACCGCGCACAAGACGCGCAGCGCGATAGGTCTTGAACTGAGCAGCTTATTTGGTGTCGAGCAGATTCACCTGTTCGACCTGAATATCACTCATGATCTCGCCATGTTCTAATAAATGGTTAAAGTAATCTTCGACCACTTTATATTGATCAGCCGTAGTTTCGACTTTATACATATTTTGGCGAAACTCATTGCTTGAACGTAAGCCTTTGGTGTACCACGCAATATGTTTACGAGAAATACGACAACCCGAGTATTCACCATAAAATGCATATAGCTCGGATAAATGCCCAAGCAATACCTCTTTGACTTCAGCAATATTTGGTGCAGCCAAATGTTGCCCCGTTGCTAAATAATGGGCGATTTCACGAAAAATCCACGGACGACCTTGTGCAGCCCGACCAATCATCACCGCATCTGCACCGGTATAATCTAGCACGTACTTGGCTTTTTCAGGACTGTCGATATCGCCATTGGCAATCACAGGAATACTGAGCATGGCTTTAACATCTTTAATCAGCGCATAACGTGCGGTATTTAAATACATGTCTTCACGGGTACGGCCATGCAGCGCTAGCGCCGCGATTCCTGCCTCTTCTGCACGTTTGGCCACGCGCATAATGTTTTCTTGACCGTTTAAATACCCTAAACGGGTTTTTAGGGTCACCGGTACATCAACAGCTGCAACCACCGCATCCAAAATACGCGCCACGAGGTCTTCATCTTGGAGTAAGGCAGAGCCCGCAAGCTTATTACAGACTTTTTTGGCTGGACAGCCCATATTAATATCAACGATTTGTGCACCGTTGGCCACCTGATAACGCGCAGCCTCGGCTAAATCTTGAGGGTCTGAACCGGCAATTTGTGCCGAGATCGGGGCTAGCTCACCATCGAAATTGGCGCGGTACAAACTTTTTTTACTCATACGCAAGGTTTTATCAGATGTCATCATTTCACTGACGGCATGACCTGCACCAAAATACTTGCATAGTGTACGAAATGGACGGTCGGTCACACCTGCCATAGGTGCGACAATCAAATTATTTGACAGCTGATACGGACCAATATACATATATATTCTTAACTTTTACGGTATTGCTAGTATACTGCATCTACCTTTTGAGCTCATCTTTTTACAACGTGTTTCCACCTATGAACAAAGCCTTTTTTTCGCTTTCTGCTGTTGCCTTGTCGTTTAGTTTAGTTTCATGTAGCGGATGGAAGAAGGACGTTGAACCGACTTTAAATCATGACGAGATTCAGAGTTTAATCCCCAATCGTGCGCAAGATCGTGCATCATGGGCTCAAGATATCTTTGATATTACAAAACAATTTGGCATTGTCCAAAACAAAGAAAATGTCTGCAGCATTATTGCGGTGATTGATCAAGAGTCAAATTTTGTCGCTGATCCGGCGGTTCCAGGTCTTGGCAAAAAGGCAGTCAAAGAAGTTGAAAGCCGTTTGGAAGAAAAATTTACAGAGAAATTAGGTGACACCATTGGCGGCACCATTGCCGGCTATTTTCAAGATGTGCTGAAAAATCACCCAAGTCCAGACAATAATTACTTAAGCCAAATGAAAAAGGTGAAAACCGAGCGACAATTGGATGAACTTTATCGTGAAATGTTTGATTACATGTCAAAACATTATCATGTTAGTGCCCTCACAGGCGCGGCTAAGCTCGTCGGTCAAGACATTGGCGAAAAAATGAATCCAATTACCACCTTAGGCTCAATGCAAGTACATATCAGCTACGTGAAAGAACATAAGCGCCAAGGGGGCAATATTGCCGAATTACGCAGTGATGTGTATAGCCAATACGGCGGCCTGTATTATGGTATTCACCGTCTGATGATGTATCCGGCCAACTATGACAAAGCGATTTATCGTTTTGCTGATTACAATTCTGGCATGTACTCCAGTCGTAATGCGGCGTTCCAAAGTATGCTCAATGCCCTCAGCACAACACAGCTTGCGCTTGATGGTGATTTATTGCTGTATAACAAAGATGGTTCAGAACGTACGCAAAAAAGCCAATCTGAGACTGAGCTGATTCATCTATTTGCTGAACATAAGGTGCTACTGACACCGCGTCAAATTCGGTCTGACTTAAAAAAAGAGAAAGAACAGAAGTTTGAGGATACCTCAACCTACAAAGAAATTGTGCGCTTATATGAAGAGGTCACAGGCAAACCTGCTCTGTATGCCATTATGCCAGAAGTTGTGATTTCTGGGCCTAAATTGAGCCGAGATTACAATACCAATTGGTTTGCGAGCCGAGTCAATGGACGCTATGAAACATGCATGCAACGCGCCAAAAACATCAAAATCTAGCCTTATTTGACTTTGACGGCACCTTGTGCCGTCAAGACAGTTTTAGCCGATTTTTTTTCGAGGTCTTGACCAAGCGTGAGATACTCCTGCGTGGCGTCAAGCTATTACCATGGTTGGTGGCCTATATTGTTCATGCCTACCCTGCAGCAAAAATGCGCCCAAGAGTATTTTGCGCACTGCTGCAACACCACAATGCCGCCAAAATTCAAGAACAAGCGCACCGCTATGCCCAGCACTTGTTATCTCAGTTAAATCCACAGCTGTTACAACAGTTACACGCTCATCAAGCACGAGGTGATCGTGTGGTGTTGGTCTCGGCATCTTTAAACTTATATTTAGCACCGTTCTGTCAGGCATTAAATATTGAGCTGTTGTGTACTGAAGTTGAAATTCAAGATCACACCTTGACGGGACATTATGCGAGTCCTGATTGTAGCGGGCCAGAAAAACAGGCTCGTGTACTGGCCAACTATTGTCTTAGCGACTATGCCAAGATTTACGCCTATGGCAATAGTGCTGAAGACCATGAGCTTTTAAGCTTAGCGCACTATCCATTTATGTGCGGTCAAGATCATACCCTGCCCAATCTGCGATAAAAAAACCACCTGTTCAGGTGGTCTTTTCAGTTATTTTTTAAATGGGAACGCATATTTGACAATACGTTTTAGCACACTGCCATATTGCTTCACTAAACTGGCATTGTTGTAGTTTAAGCCATACTTTTCACACACGGCTTGTACTTTAGGTGCCATTTTACGATAGCGACGTGCAGGTACATCGGGGAACAAATGATGTTCAATTTGATGACTTAAGTGACCTGTCAGAATATGGAAGGCTTCTGAACCGGTTAAGTTAGAAGACCCACGAATTTGGCGCATATACCAATGTCCACGGCTCTCCTCCTTCATTACACTTTTCGGGAACACTTCAACATCTTTGGTAAAGTGGCCACAGAAAATAATACTGAAGGTCCATACGTTACGAATACCGTTGGCCACCAAGTTGCCCGTCAACACAGGCAAAGCTGCTGGACCTGCAATTAACGGGAAAAATACATAATCTTTAAACAATTGTTTAGAAATTTTACTGCGAAGCGGGCGCCATTCTTGCATAAACTGCGCTTTGGTTTTACGTCCCATCCACACTTTACCAATTTCTAAGCTTTGAATCGCGACACCCCATTGGAATAAGGTACAAAACGGAATGCTGTACAACGGTTGTAGCAAGTAACCCGGTTTCCAGCGTTGTTCTGGGAATAAACGCAATAAGCCATAACCAATGTCATCATCCATGCCTTTAATATTGGTATAGGTATGATGTTTATAATTATGGGTTTGACGCCAATTGTCTGCTGTACCCACAATATCCCATTCATAGGTTTGACCATTGAAACGTGGGTCATTCATCCAGTCGTATTGACCATGCATGACATTGTGACCCAATTCCATATTTTCCAGAATCTTAGATACCCCAAGCAAACCTGTACCTAAAACCCATGCCGGTGGGAACCAACCTGCAAACAGGCACGCACGGCCAGCAATTGAGGTATAACGAATGGTGGCATACACTTTGCGAATGTATTTGGCATCTTTCTCGCCAATATCATCCAACACTTCTTGCTTAATGGCGTCTAACTCACGTGCCAATTCATCTAATTCAGTTTGGGTGAGTTCACGATTTTTAGGATTTTTAAAATATTCAAATTTAACTGGCATATTCATAATATTTTTCACTCAATTAAAGATCAATGACAAGATCAGACTGCGCAGAGTTCACACAAATTTTAAGCAGGTTACCAGGCTCAGTATTCTGAATACCATTCACCATATTTTGCGTTGAGCCTTCCACTTTATTGCACGCACATTTATTACAAATTCCCATGCGGCAACCATGTTTTGGCTTTATATTTTGTTGTTCAAGGCTGGCTAAAATTGACTGACCCTTAGGAATGGTCAGCACTTGCTTAGACTGAGTTAAAGTAATATTGACAAAGCCGAGATCTGCACTCGATGCAGGGGTCATACTAAATGCTTCGGTATGCAACAATGCGGCATCTGCAAATAAGGTCTGTGCTGTATGGGCAAAACCTGAAGGCCCACATGCATAGACCGTGGTCTGGCTAAGTTGTTCAACTTGCGCTGCATGTACTGCACTTAAGCGTTGTGCCTGAGGTTGTTCTTGGGTATAGAACACGTCAAAGTTAAAATTCGGATACGCAGCTGCCCATGCGCTCAATTTCTCTACGAAGGCTGCGTCTTGTTTGGTCTTGACCCAATACCACAACGTGACTGCTTGATCTGTAATTTGTTTGCTGCTGACCAAATGCTCAAGCAAGCTATACATTGGCGTAATGCCACTACCCGCAGCTAACAGCAATAAAGGTGCTGTGGTTTTAGGCACTTGCATCTCACCATAGGGTGCAGAAAACTCAATTAAATCCCCCACTTTTGCTTGATCTACAAGCCAAGTGCTGACTTTACCTTGCGGTACTTTTTTGACCGTAAGCAAGACGTGCTGTGCATCTAAAGTCGTCAAGCTATAAGTACGTTCATAACGTACCCCATCTACAACCACGAAGACCGGATGATGCTGACCTGCTTGCCCCATATGGAAGTGACGATTCACTTGAATGGTCAAGCTGACCATGTCCTGTGCAGACTGTTCTTTAGCCACAATTTGACCCAATGACTGATACACCGACCAAAGTGGATTAATTTTTTGTAACCAGAAATCCGCATCACGAGGTTCAATGACTGCGTTTAACAAAAGATGTAAAGGCGATTTTTTTTTTGCCGTTGTCTGCATGGTGATGCACCAAAACCGATGGAACTTTAATTATTATACACATGTATATATATTTGTATATATATAGCTCGCTCTTTTATTGCTATGATAACAAATCACAATAATTCCTTAAAACTCGCTATAATAGACAAAGATGTCTGAAGTCCTTTAAAACTATGAATCCGTACTCATCGATAATCCATCCTGATTTACACATGCCCGAGCCGACCCAAACTGCGCCTGTGGCTGTGCGTACGGTCGGACGTAAAGCCACGATTACCAAAGAAGAACTGTTCCAAGCGGCCTTGAATCTCATTGGCCCAGAAAAGAGCATTGCGGCTTTAAGTTTGCGTGAAGTTGCACGTGAAGCTGGCATTGCACCCAACAGTTTTTATCGTCATTTTAAAGATATTGATGAGTTGGCCATTGAGCTGATTGAACGTTCTGGGGGCGTACTGCGCCAAATTTTGCATCAAGCACGGCTTAAAGCCTCACGCCAAAGCAGTATTATTCGTACCTCTGTCGAAGTCTTTATTGAACAACTTGATGCCGACGAAGGCAACTTAAGCCTGTTATTACGTGAAGGCTACACCGGTTCGACCTCGTATAAACAAGCGGTAGAACGACAACTGAATTTTTTCCAACAAGAATTGCAAGACGACTTGGTGGTTTTAGAACGTTTAAACAACAGTAAAATTTCTCACCCTGATTTAGTTGCCAAAGCCATCACCCAACTGGTGTTTAATATGGGAGCTAAAGTGATTGACATGCCGACCAAAGAGCGCAAAGTGGTGGCAGAACAAACCATGATCATGCTGCGTATGATCTTAGAAGGGGCACGTCATTTAGATGAAGCCAAGATTCGCTAAAATCACTTGCTGCACAGCAAGTTCAAGCTGCGTTGCATTGGCATTGATTTTTGGATGACAGTGCGCTTGTTTCAGCTTATGCTTTGAAGATCACGTCTAAAAAAGAGAGCTTGCGATGTCTACAGCTGAAGATCAAGGCCTTGAGTTTGTACAACACTTACATGACATTTTACTCAACGACTGGGATCCCTTAAAGATTCGCAAAAAAGCCGACATGAGTGATGAATATGACAGCCATATTGAAAATATTTTAGATATTTTTGAAGATGAAACAGCGACCCAAACCCATATTTTTGACTATTTAAACTATGCAGAGACAGAGTTGCTTCAGGTCAAACCTAACCCGAAAGCGACTGCCTTAGCCAGTGAGAAAATTTGGGCAGCCTTTCAGGCTTTTATTGCCTAATCTCAAGCAACAGATCAAAAAAAAGCAGCCCGAAAGCTGCTTTTTTTATGTTTTAAGCTTAAGGCTTAACCACCACCATCACTTGAATGGCTTCTGGTGTGACCGATAAGCCGTCGAGCAAACTTAGGCCTTCTTTTTGCAATTTTTGTAAACGTGTAATTTCATCTTCACGAATACTTGGGTTAAATTGCTTTAAGTAGCTTAAACGGTCAATTTCATATTGCCATTTATTGCCATACACATCTTTGGCTTGCTGTTTAAAGTTTGGTAATGCCGCACGTGCCAGCTCAAGCGCTTGCTTATAGCGCTCTTCAATCACTTCACGGCGTGCTTTCACCACTTGGCGGCAGCTGTTGCTGTCAAGGTGATGTAAATACGGCTTTAAGATGTCAGGTGCAATTTTTTGCGACAAATCTTGGCCTTTTTCACTGAGCAATACACGTACCAATTGCTGTGGCAAGCTTGCAGGTAAATTCAAGGCTTTTGGTGCCACCACATCAACTTTAAACCATACTTCAACCAAGACTGAACCTTGCGGCAAGGCTGCAGATTTCAAGACCGCAACGTTGGTACTGCCAAAGCCTTGAGTATTGATCATTTCCATCACACTTTCAGTAAATGGATGCTCAAGGGTCAAATACTGTGCATCTTCACGAATTTGAGCTTGGTCACGATAGAACGTCGCCGTCATGCCCTCTTCATCAAGCGTTAACCCTTGCACTTGCATTTGATCGGTTGGCTTAATGATCACCGTACCATTGCTTTGTTCATCGAAATCGATGTTCGTAGACGCCATAAAGCGTTTCATAAACATAGGCAAGGTGGTGTTGTCATCATAGTCTTCAAGTGCGCTGACAATTTCTTGTGCCACAATTGGACGACATGAGTTGTACTCAAGCAGACGGTCACGACCTGACTGTAACTCCGCCTCTAAAGCTTCACGTTGTACACTGACCGCTTCTAAGAGTTCTTCGAATGCTGGACCTTTATCTGCCAATAAGCAGTCTTTTAAGTCCATAATGAAGTTTTCTTGTAGCGTTTGTGCTGTTGGTGAAATATTGCTGAAGATATTTAAGGCTTCGTTATACCAACGGAACATACGTTCTTGCGCTGTACCGACTAAATACGGTACATGAATTTGAATGCGGTTCTCTTGACCAATACGGTCTAAACGACCAATACGCTGTTCAAGTACGTCTGGGTTGGCTGGTAAGTCAAACAGAATTAAATCTGATGCAAATTGGAAGTTACGACCTTCTGAACCAATTTCAGAACAAAGTAAAATTTGTGCACCATATGAATCTTCAGCAAAGTATGCCGCCGCTTGGTCACGCTCAAGTAAGCTCATGCCTTCATGGAACATCGCGGTACGAATACCTGCATGCAAACGCAGCACGTTTTCAAGCGCTTCAACCACAGGGCCACTACGTGCAATCAATAACACTTTTTTGTGTTTTAAATCGGTACGTAAACGCTCCATTAACCACATCACACGTGGGTCGGTTTCCATCCACGCACCATCAAGCTGTGCTTCTTCAGGCCACATTTGTTCACGTAGCTTGCCATCCATTGACCAATTCGCAGGTGCAGCAAGTGGCGCAGGCTGACAGTCACGACCTGGGAAGCCTTGAATCGCTTCACGGGTATTACGGAATAGGATACGCCCTGTACCATGACGGTCTAACAATTCATGAATTGCACGGAAACGTTGTTCTGGTTGATCTTCAATACGATGACCGAGCAAACCTTCAAGTGCAGCTAAATGCCCTTCTTCAAGCGGCAGATCTGACATCAACACTTCTGCAATTTTTGCGGTTTGTTGGTATTGCTCTTCTTCATCTAAGAAACGATCGAGCGAGCTAAAGCGCTGTGGATCAAGCAAACGTAAACGGGCAAAGTGACTTTCTACCCCCAGTTGTTCAGGGGTTGCGGTTAACAGCAACACACCTGCTGTTTGCTGTGCCAACTCTTCAACCAAGTCATAACGGTCATTGCCACCGTCTTCTTCTGACCACATTAAATGATGTGCTTCATCCACCACCAACAAGTCAAAGCCCGCTTCTAAAGCTTGTTCACGTAGGTCATCATGGTCAATCATTAAATCAACCGAAGCAATAATACGTTGTTCAGTTAAGAATGGATTTAAATCAGGATCATGCTCTTTGATTGATGCAGTACGAGTCAAATCAAACAATGAGAATTCAAGATTGAAACGACGACGCATCTCAATCATCCACTGGTATTGCAGTGAATCAGGCACTAAAACCAAGATACGTTCAGCGCGACCTGTTTTGAGTTGTTGGTGAATAATCAAACCCGCTTCAATGGTTTTACCTAAACCGACTTCATCGGCAAGTAAAACACGCGGTGCAAAACGTTGACCCACTTCATGGGCAATATAAAGCTGATGCGGAATCAGACCCACACGTGAACCGAGCATACCGCGCAGTGGACTGCTGTTCATGTTGGCTTGCATCAGCATCGCTTCAACACGTAGGTCATACCATTCTTTATAATCAATTTGGCTGGCCAATAAGCGGTCTAAAGGCTTGGACAATTGAATGGTCGCACCAATACGGGTTTCATTAAGCGCCTTGCGTTCTTCTGTGCCATCTTCAAGCGTACGTAGCGCGTGGTAACGAATCACGCCGTGATGCTCTTCCAATGATTCAACGATCCATTTTTTCCCTTCTTGATCTTGAAGTTCATCATTCACATTGAAGATGATTCGAGATAAAGGTGCATTGCTTCGTGCATAAACACGGGTTTCATCACTTTTAGGGAATAAAATGCTGATAGATCGCTCATTCACATCAATAAGAACACCTAAACCGAGTTCTGTTTCTGTATCTGAGAGCCAACGTTGACCAATAGCAAACTGCTGCAATTTTTCCACCTTTATCGATAAGTTTCGACACTGCATTCTTAAATGAATTTGAACAAAGAAGCAGGTCTTTTCGCAATGTATTGTGACATAAAGCCCACCAAAAAGTGAGCCTTTGATGATGAATTAAAATGGGGCTGGGCAATCAAATGCCACAGCCGCTTCGGTATACGGGTGTGTAAATGCCAAATGTGCGGCATGTAAGCACAAGCGTGGCATCAAGGCCTGTTGCGCTGGGGTGGCATATAAGGTGTCACCCACAATTGGATGCCCTAAATATTGCATATGCACACGTAGCTGATGGGAACGACCCGTCACAGGGGTGAGTGCCACACGGGTCACGGCTTGGCCATTGATGCTGAAGTTTTCAAGCGCTGTCCACAGCGTTAAGGCAGGTTTTGGACATTCAGGATCTGCCATATGCAACGGCGGTCGAGTGGGGTCATACACCACAGGCACGTTAATTTCGCCCTGACCGGTTAATGTTCCTGCCACAATGGCCATATAGGTTTTGTCGGTTTGGCGTTCTTGGAACTGACGCGAAATAGATTTTTGTGCGGCTTTATTTAACCCAAACACCAACAGTCCCGAGGTATCTCGGTCTAAGCGATGAATCAGTAGCGTTTTGGGCTCAATCGCAAGCAAACGATTGATTAAACAGTCTTGTAGATCTTCGGTTTTACCTGGAACAGTGAGTAGTCCTGCGGGTTTATGGATGATCATAAAATCCCGATCACGATAAATCAGATGTTCGGTTAGAAAATTACTCAACATTCAAGTCCAAGCTGATCACGAAAATAAGGCGGCAATGATAAAAAGCTTGCGCTTGAATTACAATGCAGATTTACACAATTGACGGGCTTTTTTGCGATTTTATTTAAAAAAGCAGCATTGCCCTTACAGATCTAAATGGCTCAACAGCGCCTGCAAAGTATGATGCTCAAGAAAATCTTCATAACTGATTTGCGCACCATTGGCACGCCATAGTCCAATCAGGCTCACCATCGCCACCGAATCTAAACCATAGCCACGTAAATCACGGCTTGGGTCAATCTCAAGCGGCTCAAGATCTAACACTTCCGCCACCGCCAAAAGTACGCCTTTTGCAGACAGTATTTGTGCTGTCGGGGCACTGAGCGACCATAAGCGCTTGACGCTATAGCTGTTCATATGATGAATGCCTTGCGCAGTTTGACTGTCGAGCCACTGAATATGTTGCGCTTGATGCTGTAACAGCACCGCATCATCAACAATACAAATCTGCTCGGTCACACTATGTAAATGCGGCAAGATTTGCTTCAGCACCGGCGTGATCTGGCCCATGATGAGCAATTGTGATCGTGTTGATAACTGTTCGCCTAAGCGCTGCATACCTTGCATGGCATCATCACCATAAATATCCACAATTGGAATTTCAAGTGCCTTTGCCTTGTTCATGACTGTAATTATATTTTGCATCACATCACTGTCTGCTGCCCCACTATTGGCTTTAAGCGCATGCAAACCCACCAATAACAGTACAGATTGACTTGATGCCAATGCCCATTTGGCTTGTGAGGGAGAAAGCTGAATTTTTTTCGGGACAGGATAAAACATAGCAGATGATTCAACTAATTATGCATAAGTTGCACACATGCTAGCCTAGATATAGGAAAATGATAAGTTGTTTTCTCTGTCGCTGTTTACAGATGCAAACACAAACATTTCGTATAACAGCCATTATATTAAATAGAGGAGCATACTTAAGGGCTTGTATATTATGTTTGTGATTAATCATTACATAGAATAGGAATGCATGCGAAACATTAGAAATTGGGTTACAGAGGAAATAAAGTCTCCCTTGTCGCAAATATATTTATTTTTTTATAAAAAAATCTTTATTTTTATAATCCCAACAATTATTTTTTGGTCGCTCATATTGTTTCTGAATCCATATCTTATAACGCCTATATCTAAGCTGCCAATTCATCTAGAAAGTCCTACTTTTGATATAAAAAAGGGTAGAATGACATCTCTAATTTTGGTTGAAGATAAGAAAAAGTACTTAGCTAATTGTGCATATTTAGAAAGTGAAAATGAAAGTTTTTGCGAGATCAACAAATTGAAAAATATAATAAAAATAGAAGGCGAAATAATTGATACTAAATCAGTTTCAAAATCTAATATTTTGATAAAAAAAATTATTTTTCAGAAAACTACATCAGATGATAATTTTGTATTTATTACCGATCCCAATGGAAGCAAACGCTGGGAGAAATCCTTAGTATTTCCGATTTATGTAACACGTTTTTTATTCATTCTATCTATTCTCTTCATTTCATTTTTTGTATTAAAAAGACGTTTAAATCATCAGCGATGTTAAGATTCCCTAAAATCAACATAACACCCATTATACGAAATTCTATTTTTTATTTGATATAAATCATCATTTTATCGCATATCAAAAAGCCCAATCTCACCAAATTGGGCTTTTTTGGAATTCTTTATGTTCCACAAAAAAACTCATCCTACTCAATATTTTTTTTGATCAGAAAAGCTAGAACTCATTTAATGATTCGATCATCATTGCTCAGAGCTGAGCCAAAAACGTCTCAATCGCCTTTTGTGCAATTTCTGCATCCTGAAACGATTTTACACCCGACACGCCCATTGCTCCAACCAACTGCCCTTCATACATGATCGGCTCACCGCCTTCTAACATACCTGAAAAACTATCCATGGTTAAAAAGCCCATTTGACCGCCTTTAATGATGTCTTCAAACAACTTCGATGGACGACGACTGATTGCAGAACATTTGGCTTTTTCTAAACACAAGTTGGCGGTCATCGGTGAAGCGCCATCCATACGTTTCATGGCAAGCAGACTACCTGATTCATCCACCACGGCAATGCTGACATTAAAACCGTGTTCAAGTGAATACTCATAGGCAGCATTCAGCAAAAATTCTGCATCGCTTAAGGTTAAATAATGTTTGGTTTTCATCAAAAGTATTCCTTACTTTAAATTGCAATCTCCCCTAACCTTTCTTTAATAAAGAGAGGAACTTTATCATCATAAAATTAAAATTCCCTCCTTTTTCAAAGGAGGGTTAGGGAGGATTTAAAATTTAACCTTTCATTTCAGCAAAGGTTTCTTTCGCTGCTTGAATGGTAAATTCAATATCTTCATCCGAATGTGCTGCAGAGAAGAAGCCTGCTTCAAATGCAGAAGGCGCAAGGTTAACACCACGTTTCAACATGCCGTGGAAGAAAGCACGGAAGGCGTCAACGTCACAATTCAACATTGAATCAAAGCTGGTGATATCCTCTTGGTCGGTGAAGTAAAGACCAAACATACCGCCGACTTGCTGAGTACGGAAGGCAATACCTGCTTCATCTGCTGCGGCTTGTAAACCTGCAAGTAATTTTTCAAGTTTTGCAGTTAAAGTTTCATAGAAACCTTCAGCACGTAGATGCTTAAACATCTCGATCCCTGCACGCATTGCCAGTGGGTTACCTGACAATGTCCCTGCTTGATACACCTTGCCAAGCGGTGCAATACATTCCATCACTTCACGTTTACCACCGAATGCACCCACAGGTAAGCCTGCACCAATGATTTTACCTAACGTGGTTAAATCAGGGGTTACACCGTAGTGTGCTTGTGCACCACCCAGACCGACACGGAAACCGGTCATCACTTCGTCAATGATGAAGACCGAACCATGCTCGTCACACACATCACGAATCGCTTGTAAGAAACCATCAATTGGTTTAACCAGATTCATGTTACCTGCAACAGGTTCAACGATCACACCAGCAATCTCTTGACCGAATTTGGCAAAGCATTCTTTTAAAGTTGCAATGTCGTTGTACGGTAGCGTTAAAGTGTGTTTGGCAAAATCAGCAGGTACACCTGCAGAAGTTGCTTCGCCTTCACCGCTGGTTAAAAGACCAGAACCTGCTTTCACAAGCAGTGAGTCAGAGTGACCGTGGTAACAGCCTTCAAATTTTACAATTTTGTCACGACCCGTATAACCACGTGCTAAACGAATCGCAGTCATGGTTGCTTCAGTGCCTGAGTTAGTCATACGTACCAATTCAATTGAAGGCATGATGTCACAGATAATATCGGCCAACGTGGTTTCGTGAACCGTTGGCGCACCAAAGCTTAAACCATCAACAGCAGCGTCTTGTACGGCTTGAATAATGGCTGGGTGTGCATGACCCAAAATCATTGGTCCCCATGAGCCTACATAGTCGACATAGCGTTTACCATCAACGTCATACAGGTAAGCACCTTGGGCTTTTTCAATAAATACAGGTGTACCACCTACCCCATTAAAGGCACGTACAGGTG
>CAVBYE010000046.1:0-18654 GCA_963599285.1 Bacteroidaceae bacterium
GAGTTTAAGAAAATATGACCTTGTGGCGTACAGGATAAGCGGGTAGGGTCAGCAACAAACAAATGTCGCTCACGTAATGACGTGAGGCGCTCATTTAAATCTTCTAAGGATTGTCCAGTACGCTGTGCATACAATGCAGCATCCACGCCATCATTTAAACGCAGTGCATTCATCATAAACTCAAATGGCATTTCTTCAGCGCTAATTTTTTTAAACTGTAAATTGTCCGCAGGCACCTTGGCCAAATAATCTTTAGGCAAACGAGTTTTTTGGAAACGATATACCCCATCTGGTTGTGTCACCTTACCATGTGCACCTGCGCCAATGGCCAAGTAGTCTCCAAACTGCCAATAATTTAAATTATGTGCTGAGGGCTGTTCTTTACGCCATGCCGACACTTCATAGTTTACAAACCCTTGCGCCTTTAAGTAGGCTTCACCCTGCACTTGAATCTCTTCTAACACCTCGTCCAAAGGTAAGATAGGTTGGGTGCGGAAAAAGACCGTGTTGGGTTCAATGGTCAATTGATACCATGACACATGGGTTGCACCGCTTTCGACTGCTAACTTCAAATCTAACAATGCCTGCTCAAGCGTTTGCTCTGGTAAACCATGCATTAAATCGACATTAATGCGCTTGAAGCCCGCTTCTTTGGCCAACTGAATCGCCTGAATTGCATCATTGTTGCTATGAATACGACCTAATTTTTGCAAATGATCGCTATTAAAACTTTGTACACCAATCGACAAACGATTAATGCCTGCTGCCAAATAGTCTGCAAAGGGGTCATGCTCGACCGTACCCGGATTGGCTTCTAAAGTAATTTCACAGTCTTGTGCAAAGGGAATAATGGCCTGCAAGGCTTTAAATAGCCACGTATAGGATTGGGCCGAAATTAAAGACGGTGTACCGCCGCCAATAAAGATACTGTGAATACTGCGCCCTTGGGCAAATTGAACTTGGGTTTTAAAATCTTCAACCAAAGCCTCAATATAGGTGTGTTCTAAATCTTTGGCCAAAGCACCATTCGGCACCGCATGTGAATTAAAGTCACAGTATGGACATTTGCGCACACACCAAGGCATGTGAATGTATAACGACATGGGAATCGATGCGGGATTTAAGTCAGCCAAGGAAAAGCTCAAAGTGAAAACAAGACTACCTATTTTAACATGACTGCTGAATTGACCTACATAATTCTGCTTGGCCATCAGCTACACTGGTTTAAAGTTAAAATAAAAATAGGGATTGCCATGAAGTTAAGTGCTGAATTCATGTGGCTCATTCCCCTAAGTATGGGAATTGGCGTTGCGATGAGTGTGCAAACGGCGCTCAATCGTCAACTCAGAGAATATCTATATTCGCCCTTACAAGCTGCCCTTTTGTCTTTTTTGATTGGTACAATACTGCTCACGATTTTGGTTGTTTTTCAAAATGTGTCTAAACCAAGTCTACAGCAGCTCCTCAATCTACCATGGTACTTGACCCTTGGCGGTTGTCTTGGGGTGTATGCCATTAGTATGAGTATCTTTATGGTGCCCAAACTCGGCTTACTGAGCTTATCTGGGCTCATTATTTTTGCCCAAATGGTCACGGCGCTGCTGCTAGATCACTTTGGCATTTTAGGCACAGAAAAAATAACCCTGTCGTGGCAACGTCTTCTTGGCAGCGTAGTGATTTTTATCGGGGTGCTTCTCACTTTACAACGCTGATTACTTTACGCTAAGCACCACCTGTATGAGTGATTGCTGTGTCTGTTCCCACCACCCGCGTTGAATTAGCCAAGCTGTTTCAGCTGATGATTCCCATTTTAATTACCCAGTTTGCACAAGCAGGTCTCGGGTTAATTGATACCATTATGGCGGGACGTATTTCACCGACCGATCTTGCTGCTATTGCGGTAGGGGTTGGGCTTTGGATTCCCATTATGCTGCTGTTTAGTGGCATTATGATTGCCACTACGCCTTTGGTGGCTGAAGCCAATGGGGCCCGCACACCAGAGCAAATTGCCACCATTACCCGTCAGTCTTTATGGGTCGCGCTGATTTTGGGCGTATTGGCGGGTCTGATTTTACAACTCATGCCACTGTTACTGCCATTAATGGGCGTGCCAGCAAGCTTATTGCCTAAAGCCAGCCTCTTTTTACATGCCATTGGCTTAGGCATGCCCGCTGTCACCATGTATGCTGCCTTACGTGGTTATTCTGAAGCCATTGGGCATCCACGTCCTGTCACGGTGATTAGTTTGGCGGCTTTGGTGCTCTTAGTCCCATTAAACATGATCTTTATGTATGGCATTGGGCCCATTCCTGCTCTTGGGAGTGCCGGCTGTGGTTTTGCGACTTCAATTTTACAATGGCTGATGTTGATTGCTTTGGCCAGCTATATTTATAAGGCCAAAAGCTATCAAACTACTCAACCTTTGGCACAGTTTGAACCCCTAAATGCACTGTGGATCAAACGTATTTTAAAACTTGGTCTGCCGATTGGTTTGGCCATTTTCTTTGAAGTGAGTATTTTTAGTACCGCTGCGATTATTTTAAGCCCCTTAGGTGAGACGATTGTGGCTGCCCATCAAATCGCTATGTCTGTGACTTCACAGCTGTTTATGATTCCAATGTCCTTAGCAATTGCCCTGACCATTCGTGTTGGCACTTATTATGGAGAGCAAAATTGGGCGGCAATGCGTAAAGTACAACGCCTCGGTTTAGCGACAGCAACCCTATTGGCCTGTGTCACCATGCTGTTTATGTGGCTATTTCGCCCTGAGATCATTGCAATTTATACCCATGATCTTGCCGTGAGCCAAATCGCCATGTCCTTGCTGATCTTTGCCATTGCCTACCAATTAATGGATGCTTGGCAAATTAGTGCTGCAGGCTGTTTACGCGGTATGCAAGACACCAAAGGCCCCATGTGGATTACCATGATTGCCTATTGGGTGGTGGCGTTCCCAATTAGTATTTACTTGGCTCGCTACACTTCAGTGGGTGCTGCGGGTGTATGGCTTGGTTTAATTATTGGTTTGAGTGTCGCGTGTGTGTTATTGCTTGCCCGTTTATATATGAACAATAAACGTTTGTCGGCATAACCCCCAAGCTAAAGCGAAGCTTAGGCTTCGCTTTAGATTACACATCACTAAAACTGAAGCCCCCGACCTTGCCATACACAAACCATTAACAATTTTGAGTAGGCAGCTGATGTTTTGTGCCCTATGATCAATTCAAACCGCTTATTCTCCTGAGGATGTTCCACATGGCAAAACCGGCCACTACGCCAGGTCGTCGCTTTATGAAACTTGCCAGTATGACTGCAAGTATTGCGACAAAAACCGTGTCTCACTCAATCCGTAATTTGACTGCAGACGAAGAAAAGAAAAATGCTGCACGCAGTAAAATGTTTCAAGATATTGGCATTCAAATTGCGGACACCCTAGGAGAAATGAAAGGGGCTGTGATGAAAGTGGGGCAAATTGCTTCACAGTATAAAGATATTTTTCCACCTGAAGTGGCAAAGGCAATTAGCAAGCTACAGCGCCAAGCGCCCGCCATGCCTTTTGCCCAAATTAAAGCCCAAGTTGAAAAAGAGCTTGGTCAGCCACTTGAGCAGCTGTTTCGCGAATTTGATGAAACCCCTTTTGCTGCCGCTTCTATTGGCCAAGTGCATAAAGCCTGTTTAATGGATGGGCAGAAGGTGGTGGTAAAAGTACAGTACCCTGGAGTAGAAGCCGCTTGTGAAAGTGACCTAAAACAAGTGCGTTTAGCCCTGCGTCTTATGGGCGTACTTAAAATCGAAAAACAATTACAAGACAAACTTTTTAAAGAAATCCAAGACAGTTTAGACAATGAGCTGAACTACCATATTGAAGCGCAAAACTTACAGATTGCCCGTACCTTTCACACTGCAATTGACAGCAAAGTCATTATTCCCGAAGTCTTTAAACAATATTCTTCACGTCATGTTTTGACCTTAAGTCTAGAACAAGGCGAAACGATTGAAACGGCAAGTACTTGGTCACAAGATCAGCGTAACGAATTAGGACGCCGTTTACTGCTGGCCATTGGGCAAGAAATTTTCTATCTCAAGCGTTTTCACTGTGACCCGCATCCGGGTAACTTTGCCTTTCGTGAAGATGGCAGCGTCATTATCTATGACTATGGCGGGGTTAAAACCTTGTCTGAAGACACGGTGAGTACATTTAAACGACTGATTCATGCTGCACGCGCACATGATATTGAGAGTATGGAACAGCATTTAATCGATTTAAATGCGCTGGCGGCTCCAGGTAAATTCCCTCAAGATTTATATAGCGCATGGTTAGAGGTACTGCTACGCCCATTAACCACCGATTATGATTTTGCAGCCAACTCAGCACATCATGATGGTATTGAGCTGGTCAAACCATCATTAAAATATTGGGATCTGTTTAAACCCTCACCAGATACCTTAATGGTCAATCGCACCATTTCAGGCCAATATTGGAATCTCATTCAGCTCAAAGTGCATGCCAACTTCACTGACGTCTTTAATGAGCTGGTACCACCAGAGCGCTAAGCCGTAGAGAAAGTCGATCTGTAAGGATTTACTTTTTAAAATTTTGTGTTATGTTATAACATATCTATTAAATAAGAATGGAGCTATGATTATGCGTCCGAACATTCACCCTGAATATCGTAAAGTTTTATTCCATGACACCAACGCCAATGTATTTTTCTTAATTGGCAGCACAGTCCATACCAGTGCCACCAAAGAATATGAAGGTCAGGTCTATCCGTATGTCACTTTAGATATTTCAAGTGCATCACACCCGTTCTATACCGGTGAACAACGTCAAGCGAGCCAAGAAGGTCGTGTGGCCAGCTTTAACAAACGCTTTGCACGTTTTAGCCGCAATAAGGCCTAAGCGGCACGGCCTAAGTTCAGTAACTTAGGCCCTTTGATTAACGGGTACACAGATAAAAACTGAAGGCCAAACACAATACCCCCACCACTACACTCGACAGCATATAACTGAGTGCGATGAGCCATTGGCCTTGCTTTAGCAATTGAAAGCTTTCCAGACCAAAACTCGAAAATGTGGTAAAACCACCCAAAATACCCACCATAAAAAACAGTCGCGTTTCTTGTTGTAGAATTGGAAATTTTTGACTCAACGCAAAAAACACCCCCGCGCAGCCACAGCCTAAAATGTTAATCCACCATGTGCTCCATGGAAAACCCTGCTGCGACTGACACCAATATAAGCTCAAGCCATAGCGCAAACTTGCTCCAATTGCACCGCCACATGCTACCCAAACCCAATTCATTGTTGCTCTCAGCCTTGAAATTCAGTTTATTCTACGCTTGTGTGGGGTTTGAAATACAAATCCGGGTACAAAAATTGCTATATTCGATGGCTTATCTCTTTGGAATACTCATTTATGCCACATGATCTTTTGCAACGTTTACAGTCAGGTAGCGCTCAGTTTGCTGATGTAATTGCCTATATTGAAACCCATTACCACTACCAACCGACTGCCTTTCGTAACGGTGAAAAATTAAATACGGCGCACGAAAATCAAGGTAGTGCCAAACTGTTTGCCTTTGCACAGTTACAGCAGCTTGATGCAAAGGACACGCTGAGCTTATTTGCCGAACACTATACGCATGTCCTTGCGACGCCCGAGGCGCATGATCACCAAAATATTCGTCAGTTTATGCAACATGGTTGGGCGGGAGTTGAATTTGATGCCCCTGTGCTTCAGCTTAAAGGATAAAGAAAATCCTCCACAATTGGAGGATTTTTTTTATTCAGTGATGCTAAGCTGACATTGCCACGCTGCACGCTTTACCTGTTCCCATCCAGGGCTGTGATATAAGCGAATATGCGCTTGCCCAACCGATTGTGCGGTAAAGATCCACGTCGTGTCTCGGCCTGCACCTACTTTTACCGGTCCAGAAGAAGGTGGTTTTTGAATATAACTCAGCTCAGCCTGAATATGCTGCAGTTCGCCCAGCTTCCAGCTGTAGCCGGTAGTTGGATTATCATAGACCTTTACCGTAATGGTTTGACCCACTTTTAAATGTGTTGGGCATGATGCACGGGGAACCGATCGATCGGTAAGATCAAAATGGTAATTGCCCTGTGGCAGTGTTGGCAGCTCTGGGGTTGCCGCGCAGCCCACCACCATGAGTGTAGTTGTCGTCAATAGGGCTAAGCTCAGTTTTTGCATAGTGTTCTCAAGTATTGATTCTATTTAACTGTGGACTTTTTCAAGCCACTGAATCGAACTTACACGAAAAACTTCACATGCACCATCACCCGTATCTGTAGGGGTCAGTGAAGAACGCCATACCAAATCATGATCTTTAATTTCAACCAATTCACCTTGTAAACGCACCAAATCACCACGTTTCACTTGAGTGATTTGTTCTGCAATCGCTGGATTGGCCGGAATAATATGCATATTGGAAACCATCTGCATGGCCTGCTCCACAGGTACCGGCACATAAGGCATTTTCCAATTTAAATAACGATCATATTGATTGACCGAAATGGTACGTGCAATTTCAGGTTCAGCAAACATGCCCCAACTCACAGCATAGTCAATGGGGGAAAATTTGGCCTGTGCATCATCGGTATAAATTTTTGAACCCAAGATACGAAAATCTCCGCGAAAAGGTTGCAACACTTCAATCGATTGTTGCGCGACCACCGGCGGCAGTCCCTTGGCAATATTGTGCTCAACCGATGCCTGTGTACATGCAGACATCATCAGACTGACCCATGTTGCTGCAAATAAAACCCAAGCTGTTTTCATGTTAAAACCTACTGCATCCACTGCTCCAATGAATAAAAAGTATAAAGCTTGCTGTGTGGATTCAACGTAACAATAACCGCTAATTAGGTGAAAATTTGTAGTAATGTTCATGTTTTTACAATGTTTATTTTTCGCTATGCCCTTTTACATACGCTTGAGTCGATGCCACTTAAAAGCTGTAGACGTGGGATGTTTGATCTATAAAACATACGCGTCTGGCTCAGTTAAATCTATTGATCATCATCTACATGCACATGTATTTTATTGAAAAATAAATTAATAAAAATCAAAATCTTATTAAATATCCATCCACTCTCAATCGACACCACCCTACCTTTATGAATACTTTAGTCAGATGTCATGTTGCAGTCATGAAACAGTGTTATGCTAGGGCAGCGCAGAATAAAATTTTTAGGGTCATGAAAACAATTTTAATTGCAAATCAAAAGGGGGGTTGTGGTAAAACCATGACTGCCATTAGTCTAGCCACAGCTTTGGCCCAAAAGGGTTATCGGGTCGCGTTAGCCGATGCAGACACGCAGAAATCGGCACTGCAGTGGTTAAAACAGCGCCCTAAAACTGCTGCTCCCATTCAAAGTCTCGATTGGCGACATGAGAAATCGATTGGCGATGCACCCAAAAATACTGAGTATTTAATTGTGGATGCACCAGGTGCACTATCAGGTGAACATGCCGAACAACTGATCAGTGAAGCACATGCCATTATTACCCCACTACAACCTTCATTTTTTGATATTGACAGTACTCGTCGTTTCTTAAAACACTTACAAGACATTAAGCGTATTCGTAAAGGCAAAGTACAAATTCACTTATTGGCCAATCGTGTCAAAAGCCATCATTCGAGTGCCAAGGATTTGCAAGAATTTTTCAATAAAGTCGGACAAGCCCCTGTGGCGTGGGTGTCAGAGCGTGCAGCCTATAGCCAATTGGCTACTCAGGGCTTAAATGTCTTTGATAAATCACAAAAAAATTATATTCAGATTCAAAACCAATGGCAGCCTTTGTTAAATGCAATTATTGATGATCCGACGCAATGGTTCTAGCCAAGATGCTGGCCGAAAGATGAAATTGGACTTTACACAGCTTTAATTTGCCATCGCTTTATTTTCAGTTAATATGAGCTTTGACCCTTCTACACAGTCAGTGAACTCCGTGCACCAATACGCGCCCGTCATACAAAAAGTCCTGCTCTTTGGACTGTTTTTTGTCTTGCTGTTTTTGAGCTTTAGTGTACTCAAATATTTTATTGTTCCTGTGTTATGGGCTGCCATTATTGCCTATATGACTTGGCCGATCTATCGACGCGTGCAACGGCTGTCGGGTCAGCGAGCCAACCTCAGCGCCTTATTGATGACTCTAGCGGTGGTGATTGTACTGGGTGTGCCAGTTATTTTTGCCATCTTTATGCTGCAACATGAAGGTCGCAGCCTGTATTATGAACTTCAAAAACAAGTCTTCTCTGGGCATTTAAGCGTACCTGATTTTATTCAACAGCTTCCAATTATTGGTAAAGAAATTTCTCGTACCCTGCAAGAAATTAATCATGACCCCAACAGCATTATTCAGTCTGCGTCACAGTGGATTCAAGGCCATTTAAACTACGGTAAAGTGGTGATTAGTGAAGTCACGCGTAATATGGTCAAGCTCTGTTTTGCTGTCTTAACCTTATTCTTCTTCTACCGTGACGGCCCGACCATTGTTAGCCAAGTCAGTCGTGCGCTTGAGATGGTGATTGGACCACGTGTGCATCATTACTTAGACACTATTTCTGAAACCACACGTGCTGTGGTCTATGGCGTGGGCTTAACGGCTGTAGCACAAGCGTTATTGGCAGGTATCAGCTATTTCGTGGCAGATGTACCGAACCCTATGGTACTCACGCTCGTCACCTTTGTATTTGCACTCATTCCCTTTGGCCCACCTATTGCCTATGGTTCAGTGGCACTATGGCTGTTTTCTCAAGGACATACCATTGAAGCGATTGGGGTCATGGCGTGGGGCGTCTGTATTGTCAGTACTGCCGACAATGTGATTCGTCCTTTGGTGATCTCAGGTGCAACGCGTATTCCCTTTATTTTAATTATGTTTGGGGTACTGGGCGGACTGGCAAGCTTTGGTATGGTGGGCTTGTTTATTGGCCCTGTGATTTTAGCGGTCCTATTGGCGATTTGGCGTGAGTGGCTCCATGAAAATGATGAGCCTGATGGGCATTTGATGCCTAAAGCGACCCTCGCCCATCATATTGATGACACTAAATAAGTCTTGTTTTAGGCAGATTATGCGTTGCGGTTCACAGCTCGATTTGCTTAAATGATTCTTACTTACATAGACTCAAAATAGAGATTAAAATGATGTCTTCCCTGTTTAAAGTGGCGGCTTTAACTGCTGTTAGCGCTTTTTTAACTGTAGGCTGTGCCACCAATAGCCCTGCACCTCAAGCTCAAGTGATTAATGTACATGCTGTGAATGCAGCAGGCGTAGATGCCGCAATTGGTACCATTAGTTTCCAAGACAGCGATGCCGGCCTTGTGATTCAAACTGATCTTAAAGGCTTACCTGCAGGTGAACGCGGCTTCCACATTCATGAAAATGCATCATGTGAACCGGCTGAAAAAGAAGGGAAAATGGGCGCAGCACTTGCAGCAGGTAGCCATTTAAACACCAATCAAGCAGCTAATCATGGTACGCCAACAACAGGTCACTTAGGTGACTTACCTGCATTAACAGTGGCAGAAGATGGTTCAGCTCAAGTGACTGTAGTTGCACCCCGTTTAAAATTAGCCGATATTCAAGGCCGTGCGATTATGGTTCATGCCGGTGGTGACAACTACTCTGATACACCTAAAGCCCTAGGCGGCGGCGGTGACCGTATTGCCTGTGGCGTGATTCAATAATTCGCCCTCAAAAAAGCAGACCGTTAAGTCTGCTTTTTTATTTAGAATTGGCCACGTTGTTGACGTTCTCGCATCAATTGCTGTAGTAATTTGCGTGGTCCAAGCACCCAGCACAGTAATAAAGCCAAACAAGCGAAACTATACGCCCATAGGTCAAAGTAACCGTATAAAATCCGGACTAGCTCAATAATAACAAAGAAACTCAGCATCATTAAAATCGACACAGTGGCTGCGACTGTCCCTTTGGACACCTCCGAAGACATCAGTGCAAAACGATACAAGACCGAGAAACTCATGCCCTCGCCAAAGCTAATCAGGGTCATGCCTAAAATTAAAGTATAGACATAATAATCAGGTAACCATAAACCTAGCACCAACATGCTTGCACCAAGTAACATAATCGGTACACCACGCATGATGGTTTGTCCGAGCGGCCAGCGATCAATAATTTTCAGTAACACTAAATTACCGGCAATCAGACCACCTAACACCGGAAACTGGGCCAAACCATAGCCTACACTGCTCATCCCTAAGCGTTCCACCAACATAACCGGTGACAAGGCAATCCATAACATGAGCGGCATGCTCAGCAAGGGTAAAGATAAGGTGAGCGCCAAAAAGCGTCGATTACGACAGACCTGTTGATAATCATCCCAAATTGAACCTAAGGATTTTTTCGGGATCTGATGGGTTGGATTGGGCATTTTGGCTTTGAGGCCAAAGCCACTTAAACATGCCACCGCTGCAATGCCAATAAAGCCCCAATGCCATGAAATATGCTCGATCATGGCAGCCCCCAATACAGGGCCAAGCAAAGGTGCCAACAGGGAAACATTGGCCATTAAAGCCATCACTTTAATCGCATCACGCTCATTAAAGTGTTCTTGTACAGCGGCATAGCCTACAGCGGTAATGACCGATAAACCGAAGCCTTGTAAAAATCGCAGCGCCAAAAAGCTACTGATATTGGTGGTCAGCAAAATGGCCAAGCAGGTAATGACAAAGAACGCCACCCCACCAAGCAAGACTTTCTTACGCCCTAAACGGTCAGAGAGCGGACCCAAAATAGCCGCGACACATGCTCCCCCCAGCAAATAAAAGGACATGGACGATGCTGCCCATGCACTACTGACCCCAAATTCTTGGGTAATGGCCAACATGGCAGGTTGAACTAAATCATTACCAATATAGACTGAAAATTCAAACAAGACCAAGGCCAATGGAAACATCAGCGTGGCGCGATTTAGGGAACTCGTGGCATTCTTCATAAATATAAGGGCAGCCTGTAAACAGCCACATCTGTAGGGACATCGCCTTGCAGTCTAGCAGAAGCGAAGCATTACAGATGTAGCGCCTTCGCGTGTCACAGCATAAATATGCTTAAACCGAGATAGGTGTTTTGGCTAATGCCTCTACAATACGTTGTTCTAATTCCTGATAAGACAACACATGTAAAGGCATCCGCAATGTAGCATCTTGTGCTTGCCAATCTACAATCTTGCCGGTCTTTTTCTCTTTACGTTTGAGCTTTTCACCAACGCCAAGTGACATTGAAAACAGATTCATAAAGCTGCGTGCCCCCACACCGACAAAGGGCTCAAACACCAATTTATTTTGCATACTGGCGTCATGATCTTCCCAACGCTGCGTAATAGATTCACTGTGCATGCGCAATGCCTGACTTTTTGGATACGGCTCCACAAAAATCACCTTCTCAATACCTGCCGCTAAAATATGTTTAGCACAGTTATGACACGGGAAGGTGGTCACAAATAAGGTCGCCCCCACTGTAGAAATATTGCTACGGCTACAACTGAGGAGTGCATCCATTTCGGCATGCACCACGCGTCCATATTCCAAAATATTTTTAATTTTACTTTGCTTGAGAATTTTCTCGATTTCGCCTTTGACCGCGTGGCTGCGTTCCGCTGGCAACTCACGGTCGACCAACCCTTCAAATTGTTCTAACAGGTCTAAAATAATGCCCTGCTTTTCTTTGGTGTTAATGTCATAACCACGGGTGAAATCACGTCCATTTTCAAAGTCTTCGACTCGCCCTGTTTCCTCATTAAAATATGGCCAATACGTGCCACCTCTAAATTTAGGCACATCATTGGAGCCAATCGCTAAAATGGTTTCATCACGTACCACCACCGCCCCCACTTGGCGTGATAAATCGGCAGAACGTAAGCTGGCACTAAACGACATATAACTTGCGAATTCATAGAAGGTGGGCGTGATATACGGATTCTTAAAAATCAGTTTTAGAAAACGTAAGCATGACTCACGTAAAGGCTGTAAATGCTGATCAAACTTTAAAAAGTAGTCGGCTAAATGGAAGGCTTCACTGGTATGTTGGCCGTAGGAGTTTTCTTCGCCTTCATCACGCTCAATTAACAGTTCGGCATTTTCTCGGCTCATGCCATAGGTGTGTAATAAGGCATGTTGACGCGCTGTTTTAGATTCATACAGCGACAATTGAAAGAACCCATGACCATAGACTTGGCGTAAGGTTTGAATTTCTGACTCATGTTTCAGTGAGTCCAAAATATAGGCCACACGGCGCTGCTGCGGGTCTTGGGTGGGATGCTGTTGCTGCCACTGCTGACGGCGCTGATAAATTTCTTGAATCATTTGCAGCGCTAAGAAATCATTTTGATATTCTTTGCGTAGTGCATTGCCTTTGTCCATGTAATGGTTAATGCGGTCAAAGGCCGTACCATTTTGCACAGTGTACGGGGCAAATTTGGCTAAAATATCTTTAGAGACTTTAATGACTTCAACTTGGTAATTAAATTGTTGTTCAAGTTGCTGAATCAGAATCTCGGTGAGCGGGGTTAAACTGCTTCCCACAGCCCCCACAAGACCAATGACAAGCTCATGGTTGGTTATTTTGATATCGTCGAGCATAGTGCACCAGTAAAGCAAACCGCAGAAAAGCCTATTCTCTATACTGATGCCTTTTTTTTCAAGTTTTTAGCGATTTTAGCAACATAATGCTTTTATTCTTTTTTGCCCAATAAAGTTTGCTGCACTTTGATGGCTTCCACAGTCACTTTGTTCATTTCCGCAAGCAGTTTAATTTGTTCAGTCGATGATGCTGAGTTATCTGCTTTTGAGTTAGATGCACCATAAAGCTCTTGCCCAAAGAAGCGATCTGCAAGCGTTTTACGTAACTCCAAACGCTCTTCATCTTTAAATTCACGTGCATACAGCGGAAATGCTGCCAGTTCTGTTCCTAGCATTTTGGCTTTATATGCCACTTGACGATGCTTGGAAGATTCTTTTGTTAGATACCAAGCAGGTGTGGTTAAACTAAATAACATTAAAGTTTTAAATAGACTATCCCAACCCAACTTTATTTCAATAAACGATGGATTACGCAGATGATTCCAATTTTGGACAGAAACAATTAAGAAACCTATCAGAAGGAATCCACCTACAGCGGCAAAAATCCATAAAGCCCATTTACGGTAATCATCCGCCAATGTTATTTCTTGAACATAAATATCATCATACAGTTTCTTTAATCGGCCATTACTATCTACATCTACAACCTCATTATATGCTGCATGTTTCTTTTCAAACTCTTTGAAAGCCTTTTCGATATACTGATATTTTTCTCGTACCTCCTGATTTTGATGTTCTAATTCACTTAATTGAGTTTTATGCTGATCAATAAGATCCTGATTTATTTTGAATTTATCATGCATATTTTGATCAAAACTTTGAAGCTTCTGCTGTGCTTCTGCCTGGTCTATCTCCAACATCTTCTGTCTAATTAAGACTTCCTGACGTAAAATTTCCTCGTCATTGATATCATATTCTTCCCTAGACAAATCCTGATCAATTCTTAAAAATGCACGACGTATTTCAAAAGGGCTCAACCCATCCTTTCCAACCAAATGATCAGCCAATCGTCCAAGTTCATAGGGTCTTCTGATGCATAGATAATAACGCCATAAGGTATTAGGATCATGAAAATCGTTAATCACTCGCTTTACATGTGATTCTGGGATGTCATTGTGAATTTGACGGCGTTCATATTCATCTTGAGGATCTAAAAAATCATAGAGCTGTTGTCGATGCCGATAAATATTTAAAATGATCTCGACCATCATTTCGAGCGGTAAGGACTGTTCCATTTCTCCCCCAAATAAAAAAGCGCATCCATTGATACGCTTTTAACATAGAAGAACTGATTAAAAAATCAACACCTCTTTAAGCACATAACTCAGTTTGGAAGGTCTTGGTATTTTTACCACGATGACATTTATAACTGGCTTTTTGATCTACCAAAGTCCAGCCCTTTTCGGCCAATTTAAATTGATACACCGTTCGAATTGCATTCACCGAGTCATCCATTAACCCCGCCTCTAGCACCACAATTTCAGCAGCAGTGGGTGCTTCTTTGCGGTTAAAGACTTGGCGAATTTCTACCATTGCTTCTTCACGCAGCAGATTGGGCTGCGCTTTTAAGACCTGTTGCAATGGTGTGGTGGCTTGAACAGGAGAAGATTGCACTACAGGGGTTTGACTCGTTGCACAAGCACTCAGTAAAACCGCCCCAAAGATCGCACCAATACGTAACATAATTGTTATCCTTTGTTGTAAGTATCGTGATGAAAAATTTGATCATGCCTTGGCTTGTACAGAAATACCAGTTGAAAACTGTTATAAAAAAAGCCCCAACCGAGGTTGAGGCTTTTTCATCAGGAAATGATCTTAAAGATCAAATAATTTGCCTGGATTCATAATACCTTGTGGGTCAAACACTTGCTTTAACGCCTTCATGTATTCGATTTCTTCGTTCGAACGTGTGTAGTCTAAGTATGGCTTTTTGGTCATGCCTACACCATGCTCAGCTGAGATTGAACCGTCATATTTTTTCACGGTATCAAATACGTATTTGTTCACCACCTGACATTTGGCAAAGAATTCATCTTTGCTTAAGTCTGCAGGTTTTAAAATATTTAAGTGTAAGTTACCGTCACCAATATGACCGAACCAGCAAATTTCAAAGTCAGGATAGTTTTCAGACACAATCGCATCAATTTCTTGAATAAATGCAGGCACGTGTGTGATCAAGACTGAAATGTCATTTTTGTATGGGGTAAATGGTGCGATTGACTCAGAAATGTCTTCACGTAAACGCCATAAGCTTTCCACTTGATCAAGGCTTTGGCTCAATACGCCATCTAATACCCAACCTTGTTCCATGCAGTGTTCGAAGATTTCCATCGCCTTGTCCATAATTGGCTCAAATGGCGCTTCAAACTCAAGCAATACATAGAATGGACATTCTGTTTCAAATGGACGTTGTACGTGACCATTTGCCAATACTTTTTGCATTGCCAGTTCACCAAAGAACTCGAATGCAGTTAAATCAATTTTTGCTTGGAAAGCATGAAGCAACGGCATAATGGCATCAAAATCAGGAACACCCAATACCATCACTTGCAAGTCTTGTGGTTGACGCTCAAGTTTAATTTCTGCTTCAGTCACTAAGCCTAAAGTGCCTTCACCACCAATGAATAAGTGTTGCAGTGCATAACCGGTTGCGTTTTTGATCATGCCTTTGTTTAAACGCAGGATGTCGCCTTTACCCGTCACCACCGTCATGCCCAACACCCAGTTACGGGTCATGCCGTATTTAATCACTTTAATACCACCGGCATTGGTGCCGATGTTACCGCCAATCTGTGATGAACCCGCAGATGCAAAGTCGACTGGGTAATACATGCCCTGTTCTTCAGCATAGTTCTGAAGTTGTTCAGTCACGACACCCGCTTGCACACGTACCATACGGTCTGCTGGGAAGAATTCTAGGATTTGGTTCATCTTGTCCATGCTGACCACGATTTCACCGTTGGCAGCCACTGCACCTGCAGAAAGACCGGTACGACCACCGCTTGGTGTAATCGCAACATTAAATTGATTGGCAAGCTGAACGATGGCTTGCACTTGCTCAGTACTGGATGGAAAAACGATAACCGATGGGTTTGGATCAAAATGTTTAGTATGATCACGACCCCAATTTTCGAGGCTATCAGCATCGGTTTTAATGCGGTTTTCACCTACGATTGCTGTTAATTGAGCTAATAACTCAGGGGTTAAAGCGACTGGAGCATTCATCGTTTTCAGACCTAGCAAGAATTTTACACAGAAAAAATGAGTGAAAAATAAACATTTAAAACTGAATATTTTTCATGTCATCCTAAGCAAAAATTGCCGATTTGGCATCAGGCAGTTTTTGTGGGTCACTATTATAAATCATTTTTGCCCTAGACTCCCGAAAAATGCAATTTTTGATAATGTCGCTTACAAATTACAGGGTTAGTTAGACCATTTTTTTGAGCATGCTGTATATTTATACAAAATACCCAAACCCTAAACCATAAAGGAAATGTATATCCTGCTTTTTCCTATGCTATGATACCGCGACTAAATTTGGCCTTTGTAGCGGAGCCGTAATGAGCCAACATCTATCTCTACCTAAAGATAAAATCCGTTTCTTGTTGTTAGAAGGCGTGCATCAAAACGCAATCGACACTTTAAATGCAGCGGGATATACCAACATCGACTATCGTAAAACAGCGCTTGAGGGTGAAGCACTGAAAGAAGCGATTAAAGATGCGCATTTCGTTGGTATCCGTTCACGTACTCAGTTGACTGAAGAAGTTTTCGAAGCAGCGAACAAATTGATCGCGGTGGGTTGTTTCTGTATCGGTACCAACCAAGTGAACTTAGACGCAGCAATGCGCCGTGGTATTCCTGTCTTTAACGCACCTTACTCAAATACACGTTCTGTCGCAGAACTTGTACTTGCTGAAGCGATTCTTCTGCTTCGCCGTGTACCTGAAAAATCAACAGATACACATGCAGGCGGTTGGAACAAGTCAGCTGTAGGTTCGTATGAAACGCGTGGTAAGACTTTAGGTATCGTAGGTTACGGTTCAATTGGTTCACAACTTTCTGTACTTGCTGAAAGCATGGGTATGAAAGTGATCTACTTCGACACAGTAACAAAATTGCCTTTAGGTAATGCACGTCAAGTGGGTTCACTCGGTGAGCTTCTTGCCAATGCTGACGTCGTGTCTTTACACGTTCCTGATGTTCCGTCTACACGTAACTTCATGACCAAAGACCAGTTTGCACAAATGAAAGAAGGTTCAATCTTCATCAACGCGGCACGTGGTACATGTGTTGTGATCGAAGACTTGGCTGATGCGCTTAAATCAGGCCACATTGCGGGTGCTGCGGTTGACGTATTCCCGAAAGAGCCTAAAGCGAACGGTGAAGAATTCGTTTCTCCACTACGTAACATTCCTAACGTGATTTTAACACCGCACGTCGGTGGTTCGACCATCGAAGCGCAAGCGAACATCGGTTTAGAAGTGGGCGAGAAATTCGTGGCTTACTCTGACAAAGGTATGACGCTTTCTGCTGTGAACTTCCCAGAAATCGCGTTGCCATTGACTGAAGGTAAACACCGTTTACTGCACATTCATAAAAACGTGCCAGGCGTATTGTCTAAAATCATTAACTTGTTCGCTGAACAAGGCATCAACATTTCGGGTCAGTCTTTAATGACCAAAGGTGATGTGGGTTACTTAGTGATGGACGTAGACGCTGCAGGTTCTCAAGAAGCACTGGATACCTTACATACTGTTGAAGGTACGATCCGCGTTCGCGTATTGTTCTAATTCAATATTAAAAAACCGCAGGCTTCGGTCTGCGGTTTTTTATTTTTTTAAAGGATCAATTGCCGAGCATACTGTCCGCTCCTGTATGCTTTTTTTCGATATGATCGAAGCCAAATTTAGTCTATGCCCAAGCTGAATATTGCACCCGTCGTGCAAGCGCCACTGATTTTGTTGATCGCCATGATCAGTATGCAAAGCAGTGGCTCCTTTGCCAAATACCTATTTGATGAGTTTCCCATTCTGACCGTGTCGGCCATGCGCCTCCTGTTGGGTTCACTCATTTTGGCCGTTATTTTTAAAATTTGGCAGATCCAATTTAAACACGTGAAATGGTCAGCCATTCTCAGTTATGGCCTTGCCCTTGCCGGCATGAATCTGCTGTTTTATCTCTCGATTGAACGACTGCCACTTGGTATTGCCGTGTCTTTTGAGTTTATTGGGCCGCTCTCCGTTGCCCTGTTTTATGCACGGCAAAAATTTGATTTTATTTGGGTCGGGCTAGCAATTCTGGGGCTGGTTTTACTCTTTCCTTTCGCGCAAAACACACAAGCGCTCGACCCGATTGGGATTTTATTTGCGCTCGGTGCTGGTGCCTGTTGGGCACTGTATATTGTGGCAGGGCAAAAACCTTCAGGGGTTTCAGGTAATCACACCGTATGTTTAGGCATGTTTGTGGGCATGTGTGTACTTATGCCAATTGCCCTGTTTGCAGGTATGCCGGCGCATACTTTTGCACCCACAAGCCTCATGTATTTTGTCGGCTTAGCTATTTTAGCCAGTGCCCTACCGTTTACGTTAGAAATGATGGCACTGCGTCATTTAAGTGCTTTAAGCTTTGGCACACTCATGAGCCTAGAGCCTGCCATTGCCGCGTTGTCAGGTGTTGTGTTTTTAGGTGAGCATTTGCTGTGGACACAGTGGTTGGCATTAAGCATTATTATTTTAGCCTCTGTAGGTTGCACCTTAACCACCCACCAAGCCAAACAGCGCGCTGTAGCTGAACCTAAACACGCAGAAACCACGCCGTAGCATGGTTTTATTCGGGTCTAGTTCTACATCCCCTCTCTACAGGTATCCCTAACCATATATCAGCATACTCCCCAGAATCACGTTTAAATCCATATCCAATAAACCTAGCGCCACAATAAACACCATTTAACATAGAAGCAAATAAGTTCATCGAGAGAATAGGCCCCTGATCATAAACCTCAAAACCTGTATAAGGTGCTGGTA
>CAVBYE010000047.1:0-18352 GCA_963599285.1 Bacteroidaceae bacterium
ATGGATATTGGTATTGCCTGTTTGCTGGCCGAGACGCTAGAAGAGGCTTATCCCATTGCAGCGCAACTGACGCAGCTCAATGCAGAGCGTCGTCACGTGGAAAGCCAAATTAAACAAGATGCGCTAGAGGAATTAGAAAAAATTCAACTCGATCAAGATCACTTACCAAGTGCTTTAGTTTTGTTTGAACCACATTGGCATCAAGGGGTGATTGGGATTGTTGCAGGGCGTTTAAAAGAGCAGTTCCATCGTCCGAGTATTGTCTTTGCTCGTGATCAAGATGGCGTACATCTTAAAGGCTCGGCACGCTCTATTGACGGCATTCATATTCGTGATGCGATTGAACGTATTGCAGAGCAATTTCCGCATTTGGTCAGTCATTTTGGCGGGCATGCGGCGGCGGCAGGATTGACCATTCAATACGCACATTTTGAAGAATTTAAAATGCGTTTTGAGCAGCTCATGGCGAGTATGGATCCAAGCCTCTTTCAAGCTACTTTGTGGACAGATGGTGAGCTCAGTGGTGATGAAATCAACTTAGAGACCGTCGCACTCCTTAAAGACTTAAGCCCTTGGGGGCAAAAATTTCCAGCACCGCTCTTTGAAGGTAGATTCAAAGTCATTGATTTTCGCTGGCTCAAAGAGGTACATCTTAAGCTACGTCTAGCACTGCACAATGGGCAGGTGCTTGATGCGATCGCCTTTAATGCAGCAAGCCAATATGAGTTTAATCCAATGCAAGACACTGTGCATATCGTCTATGAACTTGGTCGTAATGAGTTTAATGGCAACGTGAGCGTACAGCTTCGCGTCATACACTTAAGTCAATAAAAAAAACCGCGCCATGGCGCGGTTTTTTATTGGCGTCGATTAGAAGCGATATTTTGCAGCAAGGGCAAATTTGTTGTAGTCATTGCTACCAATTTCACCAAAGCCAATACGACCTTCAACGCTTAATTGTGGGTCAATGAACTTGCGTGCTTTAATACCAAATTCGCTGGTATTGGCAAGGTCATTGTCATAGTAATCACCACCAATACTTAAAGTTTTATCAAGGTAGTAATCTACGCCTAAGAAGTACTCATCAAGATCACCAAATGATGCACCACCTTCAAAGTTAATATCTTTGCCTGTAGTTGGCAGTTTAGTCACATATTTCGCACGAATGGTTGGATCTACACCGTCATTATGCTTATTGTCGTAACCCGTTAAACCTGCTGCAACCAAGAGACCTGGTGCCAGTAAGTAACCTACTTCTGCGCCAAATAATGTGGTATCTGTATCGCTACGACCACTTTCACTGACTTCAGAGCGTGAAAGTTCACCGCTGACATAAAACTTAGAATTTGGGACAAAGTATTCCGCTTCTACGCCATATACCAATTCGTCTGAACGATCGGCATCATCATAGTTCACCCCAACAGAAACATTGCTGGCACGATCTAAGAATGCTGCTTCCGCAAGAGGAGAATCACGGACTTGTACTGGTTCAAGGTAATAGGTACCTTTCAAACCATAGCTAGAGCCTGAGCTGCCGTGGTCTGGGTCGATATAGCCTAAAGATGCGCCCACTTCAGCTTGGTAAGCATGTGCTGCTGTTCCGGTGGTGAGTGCAACGGCAGAAAGAAGTGCTGAGGCAATTGCTAATTTTTTCATGGAATTTTTCCCCTCTAAAGCGGTTGGAAATACATTTCTTGTTACAAGTTTAGCGATATAAGTCCATAGTAGAGCAAATAATACGCTCGTCAATCATTCGAAAGTTACCATATTGTTTTTTTGGTAATATCTTGTAAAAAATATGACATAAATGTTTGATTATAAATGACAGTTTTTTTATTTTGCTTTTTACTTCAATATGTAAGTAACGCCCAAATAATGCAAAATTGCTTATAAATTATACATGATTCAGCGCAGATTGTATGACTGAATTGCAGGGATCCACCTACAGCATATCTCCAGCAAAATTGAATCTTATTGTCAGCAAGACATCAGCGCTAAAACTGCATAACGGCTCTGTGGTATAATCATGGGCTATTTAAATCCAGTGTTTTGAGAGAATATCGTGGAAATTAATCCTTATCTACTCCAGCTAAAAGACTTAAACGACCGTGGTCAAACACTACGGGGGTATCTTTGACTACGATCTAAAGAAAGAGCGTTTAGAAGAGGTTCTCCGCGAGTTAGAAGACCCTGCAATTTGGAATGACCAAAGTCGCGCGCAAGCGATGGCCAAAGAAAAAGGCGAGCTTGAAAACGTACTTAACGTTCTAGATGGTTTAGCGACACAGCTTGAAGATGCACAAGCCATGCTTGATTTGGCTGTAGAAGCTGACGAAGAAGAAATGCTTGCTGATGTACAAGCAGAGCTTGATTCAGCAGAAGCTGAACTTGCGAAACTTGAATTCCGTCGTATGTTCAGCAATCCAATGGACCCGAACCCATGTTATGTGGAAATTCAAGCGGGTTCTGGTGGTACAGAAGCACAAGACTGGGCGTCTATGCTGCTGCGTATGTACTTGCGTTGGATTGAACGTCATGGCTTTAAAGCAGAATTGATGGAAGAGTCTGACGGCGATGTGGCAGGGATTAAATCTGCGACCATTCGTGTTGAAGGCGAATATGCTTATGGTTGGTTACGTACTGAATCAGGCGTACACCGTCTTGTGCGTAAGTCGCCATTTGACTCGGGTAACCGTCGTCATACCTCGTTCTCTGCGGTGTTTGTATCGCCTGAAATTGATGACAATATTGAAATTGAAATCAATCCAGCCGACGTTCGTACCGATACCTATCGTGCATCAGGTGCCGGTGGTCAGCACATTAACAAAACCGACTCTGCGGTACGTTTAACCCACGCACCAACAGGGATTGTGGTGGCATGTCAGAACCAACGTTCACAACACGCCAACCGTGACCATGCGTGGAAACAGTTACGTGCAAAACTCTACGAATTAGAGATGAAGAAACGTACTGATGCAGCGCAAGCACTTGAAGATACCAAATCTGATATCGGTTGGGGCAGCCAAATTCGTTCATACGTATTGGATGACTCACGTATTAAAGATTTACGTACCAGCGTAGAAAGTTCAAATACGGGTGCGGTGCTTGACGGTGATTTGGATAAATTCATTGAAGCAAGCTTAAAACAAGGTCTGTAATTGCCCTTGTTGTAGCCTCGTGTAACAAGCGAAACAGCTCAAAATTAAATATCTAAATTATTCGATATATAAATCGAAAAAATACGATATACTGATTTTATGCTGAATCGCTTTGTTGCCCACAATATTGATCATACTGATTTGAGTGACTATGGACCTCGACCTGATTTATAAAGCGCTTGCTAATCCTATTCGCCGTCAGATTCTGCAATGGCTTAAATCGCCTGAGCAATTTTTATCGAGTGAAGAATGTGGTGGCTTTGCACGTGGTGTTTGTGCAGGGCAAATTGAGCGTTTGGGTCAAGTGTCGCAATCGACGATGTCTAATCATTTGTCTGTGTTACAGCAAGCAGGACTGATTACTGCAACCAAACACGGGCAATGGTCTTATTTCTCCCGCAATGAAGCTTTAATTCAGCAATATATTGAACATCTACAACAACACCTCTAATAGAGAGTGGAGTCAACATGGCTGAATTGAATACCCCTTTAAAACTCGGTGCCTTAGAACTGAAAAACCGTGTAATTATGGCGCCGTTAACCCGTAGTCGTGCCACCGATGACCGTGTTCCGACCCAAATGATGGCGGAGTACTATGCACAGCGTGCCAGTGCCGGTTTGATTATTGCTGAAGCAACGGTGATTTCTGAAGCAGCCAATGGCTATAAAAATACGCCGGGCTTATTCACGGATGCACAGGTTGAAGGTTGGAAGCTCACCACAGATGCTGTACATGCAAAAGGCGGTTTAATTGTTTCACAGCTTTGGCATGTGGGTCGTGTCTCTGACCCCGAATTATTGGGCGGTGAAACCCCTGTTTCAGCAAGCGATGTCAAACAAGCAGGTCAGGTGAGTTTACTGCGTCCAAAACGTGATTATGTTGCACCGCGTCCGCTCGAGGTTGCAGAAATTCACGCCATTACGGAACAATATAAGCAAGCAGCAATTCGTGCCAAAGCGGCAGGTTTTGACGGTGTGGAACTGCATGCAGCCAATGGTTATTTGATTGACCAATTCCTACAAACCAAAACCAATAAGCGTGAAGATGAATACGGTGGCTCAGTTGAAAACCGTGCCCGTTTCTTACTTGAAGTGGTGGATGCTTTAATTGACGTTTGGGGTGCAGATCGTGTGGGTGTCCACCTTGCACCACGTGGTGATGAACATGATATGGGTGATGATGATCCACGTGAAACCTTTGGTTATGCAATGGAGCAACTTGGAAAACGTAAGATTGCCTTTTTCTTCACCCGTGAATATTTAGCGGAAGACAGTATTTCTGACTATATGAAACAGCGTTCAGGCGGTGTGCCATATATCGCCAACATGCGTTTAAGCCGTGAAGATGCCATTGCGTTACTTGCATCAGGCAAAGCCGACGCAGTTTCATTTGGTAAGGCGTATATTGCCAATCCAGATTTGTATGAACGTTTAATTCAAGATGCACCGTTGAATGAGCTCAAGCTTGAAAATATGATTGGTACAGATGTCCCTGAAGGTTATATCGATTATCCAAGCTTAGCGCAGGTTTAAATTTTTCTTATAAAGTGCCAAGCTGAGGCTTGGCCTTCTTTTTTTCTTTTTTAAATTTTACGTTCGAAATATAAATTTATTACTTCACTCCCTATTTTATTTTTGTAGAACAACCTTTTATAGAGGGGCATTATGGCTGAACTTTCTTCTCCACTGCATTTAGGTGCATTGCATCTTAAAAATCGCGTCATCATGGCACCTTTGACACGTACCCGTGTTGCTGACGATCGTATTCCAACTGCAATCATGGCTGAGTATTATGCACAGCGTGCCAGTGCCGGTTTAATTATTTCTGAAGCCATTATCGTGTCAAAACAAGCCATAGGTTATGCCAATACACCAGGCTTACAAACCGAGGCTCAAATTGCCGGTTGGCAAGCGGTCACCAATGCAGTACATGCAAAACATGGCTTGATTGTTGCGCAGTTATGGCATGTTGGGCGTATTTCACATCCTTACTTCCAGCAAGGTGAAAAACCTGTTTCGGCAAGTGCGGTGCAGCCAGCAGGTCAACTCAGTTTATTGCGTCCAAAGCAAGATTATGTGACGCCACGTGCATTGAGCATTGCAGAAATTCAAACAACCATTGCTGATTTTAAGCAAGCAGCGATTCATGCCAAAGCGGCAGGTTTTGATGGTGTGGAATTACATGCTGCAAATGGTTATTTAGTCGATCAATTCTTACAAAGTACCACCAACCAACGTGACGACCAATATGGCGGCTCGGTTGAAAATCGTGTGCGCTTCTTACTTGAAGTCGTGGATGCACTGATTGAGGTATGGGGTGCAGATCGTGTGGGTGTACATTTAGCACCACGTTGTGATGAAAATGATATGGGCGATGCAGATCCAAAAGAAACGTTTGGCTATGCGATGGAACAACTTGGAAAGCGCAAGATTGCGTTCTTCTTTACCCGTGAATATTTAGCTGAAGACAGTATTTCAGCTTATATGAAGCAGCGTTCAGGCAATGTGCCCTACATTGCGAACATGGGCTTAAGCCGTGACGATGCCATTGCGCTACTCGCTTCAGGTCAAGCCGATGCTGTTGCATTTGGTAAAGCCTATATTGCTAACCCTGACTTGTATGAACGTTTAATTCAAGATGCACCGCTCAATGAGGTGCAGCTCGATAAAATGATTGGTACAGACGTACTCGCAGGTTATATCGACTATCCATGCTTAGAACAGATGGATGCTTAAAACCTGCAGATTCTTATTTTAAATTCATCGTGTCATCTTCGGATGGCACGTTTTAAATTCAAAAGCATATTTCTAGCACTTGAGTTTCTCTGTTATATTTTGCCGATCAAATTAGCTTGGTATCTCATGTGGCGACTCCATTTTGGTATAACGCAGCCTTAGCCCTGATCAAACCCTTATATCAATCACGTATTCGTAAACGTGCACAGAGCCCTGAGCAACTCGAACAAGAACTTTGCGAGCGTTTTGGCCCATTTCAAAGCCCCAAAAATCTCCACACCATTTGGTTTCATGTGGTCTCTGTGGGGGAAACCAATGCGGCACAACCGATTATTGAGCATTATTTAAAACAAGGGCAGAAGGTCTTAGTCACCAATACCACCCAAACCGGACAGGCACGTGCCAAAGCCTTATTTGCCAAAGCACCCTATTTAGAACAATTCCAAGCCGTGTATTTACCTGCCGATCAGAGGCATTTAATCCAAGCGTTTTACCAAAAGTATCAACCTAAATTATTACTACTGATGGAAACTGAGCTTTGGCCAAATTTGATCGATCAAGCCAAAGCTTTTGCCGTGCCCTGTATTTTATTAAATGCACGTTTGTCAGAAAAATCTGCCAAAGGGTATGGCAAATTTAAAAGTTTGACTCGCCCCATGTTGCAAGGATTGAGCGCACTTTTGGCACAAGACCAAGCATCACATGATCGCTTTATTGCGCTAGGTGCAAAGGCAAAGCACACTCACGTATTGGGTAGTGTGAAGTTTGATATTAGCGCACCACAGCATTTTATGGCGCAAGCACAGCTGCTTGAGCAGGCATGGGGGCTTACTGAACGCCGTATCATTACCTTAGCAAGTACCCATGCGCCTGAAGAAAAGCAGTTACTTGCCGCATTAAAACCATATTTGCAGGCAGATCCACAGCTGGTCTGCATTGTAGTACCGCGTCATCCAGAACGTTTTGATGAAGTATTTGCTGCTGCTCAAAGTTTGAATTTAAATACACAACGCCGCAGTTTAGGGCAAACCATTCAAACCCATACCCAAGTTTATGTTGCAGATTCAATGGGCGAAATGTGGCTATGGTATGGCTTAAGTGCTGTCTGCTATGTGGGTGGATCGCTTAATGAACCGGGTGGCGGGCATAATATTTTGGAGCCGATTGCTTGTCAGGTACCCACCATCCTGGGCAAAAATTATTTTAACTTCCAAACCATTGTCGATGAATTTATTGCAGCCAATGCCGTTTCAGTGGTGAATGATGCTGAACAAGCAGTGCAAGCATGTATGCAAATTCTGAATGATCAACAGCACGCACTACAACAGACAGACGCTGCGGCAAACATTATGCAGTCCAATCAAGGTGCATTGGCACGACATATTGCCATCATTGATGGGTATCTATAAACACATGAATATTATTTTACTTGATCCACGTCAAACGCAAACTGAACTCTGGGCCATTACCGCACAGCGACAAGTTGAACATATTATTGGGCAGCTTGCAGTAGAGCTTGGGGATACTTTAAAAGTCGGTCTTCGCGGTGGAGAACGTTATTTAACTGAGGTGGTTGAGATCACTGAAAACGCGGTTAAAGTTCGTCCGCTACATGCGGAGGCTGTGCCAAAAAAACTGCCGGTGACGCTGATTGTGGCTTTGCCGCGTCCGAAAGTGCTACGCCGTTTAATTATGGATGCAGTGACGGTGGGTGTAGAAAAAATTATTTTAATTCATAGTTATCGCGTAGATAAAAGCTATTGGCAAAGTCCTTTTTTACAGCAAATTGAGCAGTACGTGACTTTAGGCCTAGAGCAAGCCGGTGACACGATTGCGCCAAAAATTGAACTGTATAAGCGTTTTAAACCTTTTGTCGAAGATGTGCTACCTAGCCTGATAACCGCAGCGCAACCGGCGTATGTGGCACATCCATATGCTGAACATAGCATGCCATTTGCGATTGATCATGCCTGTAGCATTGTGATTGGACCAGAAGGGGGATTTATTCCCTATGAAATTGATTTATTGCAACAAAACGGCTGCCAAGCGGTGAGCCTCGGCAACCGTATTATTCGCACAGAAACCGTAATTCCTTACGTGTTGGGGCGTTTGTTTAGCAGCATTTAAGCTTCAGGCGAGTTCCGATAGACTTTGACTTCTTGTACCGGATAAGGAATAGAAATGCCTTTTTCGCTAAAGATATTTTTGACTTTTTCCTGCACTTCACTGATTGATGACGAGGTGGTGATTTCTGAAGTATTCACCCACCAACGTACCGTTAAATTCACTGAGAAGTCTGCCAAGGAAGAGACATTTACGCTAAAGGCAGGGGTGGTTAAAATGGTTGGGGTGTTATTTAAGATGCCTTCAACCAATGCTTTGGCTTGTTGAGTATCATCTTCATAACCAATACCCACCACAAACTCACAGCGTCGATGTGTATACGCTGTATTTACGGTGACAGCATTGGTATATACGGTTGCATTGGGAATTAAAATACGACGACCATCCGGTGAGCGTAAGTAGGTGGCACGAATTTGAATGTCTTCTACTGTGCCTTCCATGCCATTAATAATAATGTCATCGCCAATTTTAAACGGTTCGGTAATTAAAATTAAAATACCCGACAATAAATTTTGGAAAATGTCTTTGAAGGCAAAACCAATCGCGACAGAGCTCAGACCTAAGGCACTCATTAATTGACCTGGGGTAAAGCTAGGTACCGCAATCATCATGGCAATTAAAAAGCCCAAGAAAATAATCACCGTACTGCCCACACGGTTTAAGACCAAAACTAAGTTTTGTTTGGTATAGGCACGATCAGACAGGGCTTTACGAACAAAAAATTTAAACAATTTTGAGAGTAAAAAGAAGAGCGTAAAGACCACCAATGCGATGACCACATAGGGCATACGGTCCCAAAAACTCATCATAAATTGATCAATGGTGCTGTACGCATCACTGTATTTATCGGTATGGGCTTTAACCGTCTCAGCGGTTTTACTGGTGGCTTCTTCAATTAAATGCGCAGTACCTTCAGTGACCTGCTCAATGGTCTGCTCTGCTGTAGGCATAAATCCTTCTCATTCATGTTTAGATTTGGGCTCATTTTGCCTGAATGAGCGCGATGATCTATATTTTTATTGTTAAAAATAGTCGGACATTTCTGGAAGTGAGCTTGGAAGGACTGCTCCACCCATGTGTCCAATCATATAAATAAACCACAACAAGAACATGGCTAGCATGATCCACATTAAAATCCCCAACCAAGCCATGACTTTTTCTAAAGGAAGCGTGTTACGCACAGCACCGTAAGGATTGATCTGTGGATCACCTGCTTTCAGCACTAAGTAAAAGAACAAGACCACATTGGCAAAAGGCAACAAGATCAGCAAGCTCCACCAGCCGCTGTGATTGGTATCGTGTAGACGACGTATGATCAGTACAAGGGCAAAGTAGGTCGAGATCAGAAACCAAATGCCATTCAGACCACTGAAGACATATAAAAAGGCTTGATCGAGTAGGTGTTCAGGCAGCGCAAAACTCAATAGGCCTAAACTTAAGTCAAAGAATCCAGAACCAATAAACGTCGCACAGATTAAAATCATCAACCACGCAATATAGCTTAATCGTCCTAAGCGCCCTTGATGCAATGCAAGCAAGTTGGGGAAAGAAGAAGAGGATGGTGGCGGCGAATCAAGAGGAGTCATGGGCAATATATAGTTCAGTTAAAAAATGTTGTGATTTGCAAAGAAACTCAGGCAAGTGAACAGAACCTTATACACTCAGATGTGAGCTCTTTTGTCATCCTAACACGATCAAAAAATAGGACACAACAATAACAGAATGGCACTCATGCAGAGTGACCCAATTGCAAGGACGTCACCATGAATGAAATTTATCCTGTTCCTGAAGCCTTTAAAAAGACTGCACGCACCAACTTGCAGCAATATCAACAGCGTTATCAAGATTCTATCCAACAGCCTGAACAATATTGGCGTGAACAAGCCTTAAAACTTGATTGGATCAGCCCATTTACCCAAGTCAAAAACGTTAATTTTGATCCAGAAAATTTTAAAATTGAATGGTTTGCAGATGGTGCATTAAATGTCTCTGCCAATTGCCTCGATCGCCATTTAAAAGAGCATCCTCATAAGCCGGCCATTATTTGGGAGGGTGATCATCCTTCACGGCATAAAGTGATTTCCTTTGTCTCATTACATGATGAAGTATGCCGCTTTGCCAATGTACTGAAAAAAAATGGTATTCAAAAAGGCGATCGGGTGATGCTGTATATGCCAATGGTACCTGAAGCAGCTATTGCCATGTTGGCCTGTACCCGAATTGGAGCAGTACATTGTGTGGTCTTTGGCGGGTTTTCACCTGATGCCTTGGCAAGTCGGATTGAAGACTGCCAAGCCAAAATGGTGGTAACAGCAGATGCCGGTATGCGCGGTGGTAAACCTATTTTACTCAAAGCCAATGTGGATGAAGCCTTAAGTTTGCCCGGCACCAAAACGATTGAACAAGTGATTGTGGTACATCGCACAGGCAATGCCATTGAAATGCAAACCGGACGTGATCTGTGGTATCACCTTGAAATTATGCAGGTGAGCGATGATTGTGAACCCGAAGTCATGCAAGCCGAAGATCCCTTATTTATTTTGTATACCTCAGGTTCGACCGGAAAACCTAAAGGGGTACTACATACGACGGGCGGTTACTTGACCTATGTCAACGCTACCTTCCGAGAAGTCTTTGATATTAAACAAGACGATATATTTTGGTGTACTGCCGATGTGGGGTGGATTACCGGACATTCCTATGTATTGTATGGTCCACTCTCGAATGGTATTACCACCGTAATGTATGAGGGAGTACCACAGTATCCATCTTGGGCGCGTACTGGCCATATTGTTGATAAACATGATGTCAGCATTCTTTATACTGCCCCAACGGCTATTCGCTCCATGATGCGTGAAGGCGATCGTTTTGTCCGTGAAAGTGACCGAAGTAGCTTACGTCTTTTGGGCTCGGTGGGTGAGCCAATTAATCCAGAAGCATGGCATTGGTATTATAGCGTGGTGGGAGAAGGGCGTTGTCCAATTGTCGATACTTGGTGGCAGACTGAAACAGGCGGTATTTTGATTTCTCCGCTACCGGGTGCCACGGATTTAAAACCCGGTTCAGCCAGCTATCCTTTGTTTGGGATTCAACCTGCAATTGTCGATGCTGAAGGTCATGAATTACATGGGGAAGCCGAAGGTAATTTGGTGATTAAAGACTCTTGGCCGGGGCAAATGCGCAGTATTTGGGGCGATCCACAGCGTTTTATTGAGGCTTATTTTTCAACTTATCCGGGGCAATACTTTGCCGGTGATGGTGCACGCCGTGATCAAGATGGCTACTACTGGATTACCGGTCGTGTAGATGATGTGCTCAATATTTCAGGTCATCGTTTGGGCACGGCTGAAGTCGAAAGTGCTTTAGTTGGGCATGAAGGTGTGGCAGAAGCAGCTGTGGTGGGAATGCCACATGAATTGAAAGGCCAAGGCATTTGCGTATTTGTCACTTTACAAGCTGAGGTGAAACCATCTGAGGCCTTACGTGAGGAGTTAATTCAATGGGTGCGTAAAGTGCTCGGGCCGATTGCGACACCCGATGCTTTGCACTGGGCACCCGCCTTACCGAAGACGCGTTCGGGGAAAATTATGCGCCGTATCTTAAGAAAAATTGCCGCAAATGAATTAGACAGTTTAGGCGATACCTCAACTTTAGCTGAACCACAAGTGGTACAAGATCTGATTGAAACAGTTTATCCAGCACATCATTAAAGTGACGATGCCGCTTGCTCAAAAGCGGCATTTTATTTTTTTCCATAAGCACAGCAGGCATTTAGCTAAAGGCTTTGCAACAGTTCTGCTAAGCTAAAAATCACCCAAAGACACCAGCATGACTATGAATATTGCACACCATAAGCTTACGGATCCGTTACATATTGCGGAAAATTTAAGTCAACAATTCGCTCAAACCGCAGCAGTTCGAGACAAACAAGGCGGCAATCCCAAACACGAACGTGACCTGATTCGTCAAAGTGGTTTATTGAGTCTATCCATTAAAAAAGAATTTGGGGGACAGGGTGCAGATTGGGCCACAATTTTTAAAACCATTCAGATTATTGCCCGTGCTGATAGTTCATTGGCGCATGTCTATGGCTTCCATCATTTATTGATTGCCACTGTGGAACTGTTTGCTCAAAAGCAGCAATATGCGCCGTGGTTTAAGCAGACGGTTGAGCACAACCTCTTTTGGGGCAACACCCTCAATCCACTTGATCGTCGCACGACAGCCACTCAAATTTCTGAACAAGAATATATTTTTCATGGCGACAAAAGCTTTTGCTCTGGCTCAATTGATTCGGATATGTTGCTGTGCTCAGGCTATAACCCTGAAGGAAAATTACTGATAGGCGTTATTCCAACCCAACGTGAAGGGGTGAGCTTTTTAGGCGATTGGAACAATATGGGACAACGTCAAACCGACAGCGGCAGCAGTCATTTTGAACAGGTAAAAATTCAAAAACAAGAATTGCTGCTGAATCCTGGACCTTTAAGTACCCCCTATTCAAGCTTACGTCCTTTAATCGCGCAATTGATTTTTGTACATATGTTCTTAGGGGTCGCAGAAGGGGCCTTTGAAACTGCCAAAGCGACGGTACAAAAGCAAAAAGCATGGTCGAAATCTGTAGCTGAAGATGCAATTCACGATCCATATACGCAGCGTCATTTTGCCGACTTTTATGTACAACTTGAAAGTGTACGTTTGCTCGCAGCAAAAGCAGTGACGACCTTGCAACAGGCTTGGGAGGTGGGCGAGAGCTTAACTGCTGAGCAACGTGGTGAAGTGTCTATTGCCATTGCTACAGCTAAAATTGCGGCGACTCAAAGCTCACTGTATATCACACAAAATATTTTCCAAGTCATGGGCGCACGTGCAACCACAGCACAACTGAATCTAGATCGTTTCTGGCGTAATGTGCGCACGCAAACCTTGCATGACCCTGTTGATTATAAATATCAAGAAATTGGTGAGTGGGTGCTCACAGCGAAGGTCCCTAGCCCAAGTTTTTATTCTTAAGGCCTCAACAAAACCTCCTCAAGCAGGAGGTTTGATCTATCAGCGTTGGTGAATATTTTCTAAGGTATCCACCAAGGTACGTGTGGTTTGATCAATTTCATAATTGACCTCATCCCCGTGTTGAATAAATTGCCATGTGGTCAGGCGTAGCGTTTCAGGAATTAAATCCACTGAAATTTCATTTTTTGCCCGATCTACCCGATTCACAGTGAGGCTACAGCCATTTAAGCCAATAAACCCTTTTAGGAAAAAGTATTTAATATTGCCATCAGGAATATGAAGATCAAGGTGCAATGTCTCACCGTGTCGTGTGAGGCTGGTGACATGTGCAGTGCCTTCAATATGACCATAGAGATTATGGCCACCATTTTCACTGCCCACTTTGGCAGAGCGTTCAATATTCACCTTGTCACCCGCCTTTAAAGACTTTAAGGTGGTGAGCTTTAGGGTTAAATCAGAAACATCAAAATGTACTTGCTGTGCTGCAAGATCTATTTTTGTAACAGTGAGACAGGTTCCATTGACCGCTACACTTGCCCCAATAAACACATCGTGGAAAAAATTCTGCTGATTGGACACAACGATTGTCACATATCCCTCTGCGGGATGAATCGCCACAACCTGCTCTAAACCTTGCACAATACCGGTATACATCGTTGCTCCAGTGAGATCAAAATAAGCGCCTATTTTTGCACATAATTGACCAATTGCGATGTGCGATTTGGTTTGCAATGATCTAAATAGATATTAAAAAAATCCCAAACTGAGTTTGGGATGGTGATGTTAAATGGAGTTTTTTTTGCCGACCAAGATTTGGTAACTATTAATTTTCTTTTGGAAAGGCATTTCAATTTTATGATACACCCACCATGACAGTAGGATCACAATTGCTAAATAAGGAATATAGAATAGATCATTGAAATAGCCCAACTTAAAATCAATGATGAAGGCATTCGGTGAAAAATTAAAGAAGGTAGAAGGTAAGTATCGATCCAGGATCATCACCAAAGATTTAAACACTAAAATTACCCAGCCATGAACCAAATAAATGGTAAATGAGATCTTACCTAAAAAAACCAGTGCACTATTTTTCAATAAACTAGAACATACCCCTGCTTCTTTTGAAAAAACTAAAATTAATAGTGAAAATAGAAACGGTGCAGAAAATGCTTGTAAAGAATCAGGTGCAATTTGGACTGTGGTGAAAAATAAAAACAGCAGCGTGAGGATACTCAGTTCCATCCAATTTTTGGCGATAAAATTAAAACGCTTATAAATGAAGAATGTACATACACCAATAAAGAAGGAATAAAGACAACGTATAAATGCCAGTTTATAGGTGTCATGCATATTGGAGAAATAAAATAAAATGACTGCCGCGCCAAGCCCTAAACTCAATGCAAGTCCGGCATTTTTACGAAATGCAGGGATCAAAAATACACACAGAGCAAAGATAATATAGGTATAAAACTCAGTACTAATACTCCAAGCAGGAATATTCCATGTACCGCTTTCATTTAAACCAAAAGACTGAATCAAAAACAGATTTTGGATAAAGCTATTTAAAGAAAAACGCTCACCTAAATTCACATGCATGAATACGGCAATTAAGGCAAAAGGCACAAACATCAGGGTCATAAAAAGATGTAAGGGGTAAATGCGGGCAATACGTTTTTTAATGAAGTCAATGACATCATATTGACTCTGAATACGATGCATATAGCCAAAACTAATAATGAAGCCACTTAACACAAAGAAAAAGTCGACCAAGAGGTAACAGTTTCGAATTAACAACGTATTTGAAAGATAGCCATTTACATAAATATGTAATATCGCGACTAAAATTGCAGATATGCCGCGAAAACTATCAAGTACTTCAAATCGATTTTTCGATAGAGCCTTAGCCATTATATGTCCTAATTATTTTTAAAAATGCACTGATAAGAATCAGTAATCAACAGTATTGTTTATTCAACAAAGCCCCTCATTTTTAGGGTGTTGAATCCAGCTTTATTCAAAGTTTAGGCATGTCTAGACTTTGAGTAAGGATATGCAGATAACATCCCCTAAAAAATCACCGCTATGATATTTTATTTAGCGCTTTTTTACTGCATTATTTTTGGTATGAACTAGATCTTTACTGCACTTATATATCGCATCCAATACAACATGCTTATATGTTAAAACGCATATTCAAGTAGTCTAAACACGAGTATGGCATAGCGCTGATTTTCAATTTACAGCAGAGCAAACATAAAAAATCCCCTAAGCCGAGTCTTAGGGGATAAATGAACATGAAGCGGATTTATTATTATTGTGTAGGATTAGGCCAATGTAATGCAGGCATTAAGCAACTTCAGCTGCAGTGGTTTTTTTACTGTGCAAGCGTGCTTCTGCTGCATCTAAGCTAGGTACAGCCGCCGAAGGCAATACCTCAGCTTGCTCAATTTGCTTATTAATGCCTAAATTTTGGCTGGCTTGTACGGTTTTCTCTTTCACCACTTCAGCACGTTGACCTTTCGCTGGTGCCCATTCTAAGATCGGTAATGCACGTGCCACGGCAAGGGTAATACGCTCACGCAGCAATTCACTTTTTACGCTATAGTCAGGGTTGAAATCTTTGTCTGTGGCATAAACACCGATTGGTAAAGTTTGTGCTTGGAAGAAGCTAAACAATGGGCGTAATTGATGCTCAAGTACCAACGCATGACGTTCTGAACCGCCTGATGCAGCCAAAAGTACGGGTACATCAACAAGTGCAGTTTGCTCAACGAAGTCAAAGAAGTGTTTAAATAAACCTGTAAACGAAGCACGATAAACAGGTGTCCCCACAATTAAGGCATCTGCTGCTTCAACGGCAGCCAAGTCGTCTTGTACACGTTGTGGTAGTTGATTGCGATAGATCGCGCCACCAAGCAATTGACCAATTTCGCTAAATTTAATGAAATGAACATGAATCGGTGTGGCTTCACCAAGCTCATTTAAAATTTCTTGGATTAATGCTTCAGTTTTAGAGGGGTGATTTAACCCCCCTGATACAGCAACAATATTGAGTGGTTTTGGGTTCGGAGCAGTGGTCATGGGTCAAGGCCTAAATAAGATATTTCTAAATTAGGCTTATTAATCAATATTGGGTTTGGGATGTAAAATAAGCAAAAAAAGATTAGTTATCTATTTTTGAGATATATCGAGCTTTAGGGATTTTTTTAAAAAAAATTAAACATAAGTGATTGAATGTTAAATTTATATTTCATAAATATAAGTATTTTGCTGTGGTGAATAAAATTTATATCAAAATCTGCTTTTATTATTCTTAAAAGTAGTAGAAATTAGGCTTTCTTGATGAAAAATGCCAATTTAGCGAAAAAATAATTTAATCTTGCGTAGGCGAAGTGGCTTTGTATGGTTAGAATAGAGCCTAATGTGCACCACATCGTTCGCGTCACTACTTATGAATATTTTAATCGTTGATGACCATCCGTTATTCCGCCATGCTTTAATTCAAGCGGTGCGTTATAGCTTACCTCAAGCTCAAATTCATGAGACAGCAGCTGTAAATGAATTTTATGAACGTCTAGAAAATGGTCCTGAACCTGATTTGGTTTTACTGGATTTAAACTTACCCGGTGCCTCAGGTTTTTCTGCTTTGGTTCATGTGCGTGCACAGTACCCTGCGATTCCCATTATTGTGGTTTCTGCACATGAAGAATCTTCCATTATTCAGCGTGCGATTGCGCATGGTGCAATGGGCTATATTCCAAAGTCAGCGCATCCAAGTCATATTGGTGAAGCGATTCGTCAGGTGCTTGAAGGCGACATTTGGTTGCCACCTAACTTACCAAGCAATATGAATTTTGACCCACGTGCGGCAGATGAAACTGCATTGGCAGAGCGTATTCAATCGCTTACCCCACAGCAATTCCGTGTCTTAATGATGGTGGCAGAAGGGTTACTCAATAAACAAATTGCCTATGAACTCGATGTTTCAGAAGCCACCATTAAAGCCCATGTGACCGCAATTTTCCGTAAACTTGGAGTACAAAATCGTACCCAAGCTGTTTTGGCGATTAACGCCTTAAACATCGAAGAAAGAAAAGTATAAGCCCTCGAGCAAAAAAAAGACCTCATTTGAGGTCTTTTTTTTAGTCAGTAGCAATCTTTAATCCAGAGAGCCATGCACGCAGCCCTGCAGGTTTTAGGGGTTTACGTAACAAGACAATATTTAACTCCTTCAGGCGTTGTGGCAGTTCAGGGTCAGAATCCGCGGTAATGAGCGCGACCGGCACATTGTCTTGACGATTGGCGACAATAAAATCGAGCCCCATCTTTTCATTATTTAAATGTTGGTCGACCAACCAGACTTGAATATTTTCCTGTTGAATCAGTGCCAAGGCTTGTTCAGGTTCCGTGGCTTTAAACACCTGATAGCCCCATTTGGTCAGCAGGGTATTCATGCCTTCAAGAATGGCTTCATCATTGTCTAAACATAAAATTTTATAGGCTTTGGTTTTGAGCGGCACAGCTTGTACAGGCACAGCAGTGACTTGTGGTGCAGCAACAAGCGGCACGTCAATCATAAAGCATGAACCTCGACCCAATTCAGAATACACATGCACAGGGTAATCTAGCATGCTGGTCATACGCTGGACGATGGCAAGCCCTAAGCCCAAACCTTGTTCTCCCCAAGGCGATGTATGGCCACAGCGCTCAAACTCTTGGAACAGTTTCACCCGTTGTTGCTCGGCAATACCTGGGCCGGTGTCCCAAACCCCAATACGAATATGATTAGGACGTGTAGATGAACGCAGCACACCCACCACCACTTTACCGCGAGCGGTATAGCGTAGAGCGTTGCTGACAAAGTTCTGAATAATACGACGAATCCATTGTGGATCAGTATCAATCCAGAATTGAGCATCATGGACATGCAATTTAATGCCACGCTGAGCTGCAATGGATTTAAATTGCAACTCTAAATCACTTAACAAGTCATGGAGTGGATAAGGCTGACGATTCGGTTGAATAGTTCCACCTTCTAGACGAGCAATATCCAACAGCGCAGACAACATGCTTTCCGCACCATGCAAGGCCCGATCGAGTTGCTGTAGTGTTTTACGGTCATCTTCGCATTGCACACTTTGCTCAAGCGCGGTGCTAAATAGACGTGCTGCATGCATCGGTTGTAATAAGTCATGACTCGCTGCGGCAATAAAGCGACTTTTCGACATATTGGCTTTATCTGCTTGTTCGCGTGCCAATTGTTGTTCAGATAGGGCATCGGCCAACTGTTGTGTGCGATCTTGTACTCGTGCTTCAAGTAC
>CAVBYE010000048.1:0-18113 GCA_963599285.1 Bacteroidaceae bacterium
CACTTGGCCCGGGAAAATATCATCGGCATTTTTGAGTAATGGACGATTGGCTTCAAAAATTTTATTGTACTGATTGGCGTCGCCATAGAACTGTTTGGCCACTTTTGACAAGGTATCGCCTGATTGTACTGTATAGAATTGGCTTGCTGGCGCAGCCTCTACAACGGTCAGTTGATCATCGACTTGTGCCACATGATCGACGTTACCGACTGCCAAAATAATTTTTTCTTTGTCCGCTTGGCTCTGTACTTGCCCACGTAAGGTGGCTAAGTCAGTTTCGCTATTATAACTGACAGACAGGCCTTCTACCCCAAGCCCTAGGCTTTTCACTAAGCCCAACAGTTTATTGGCCACCTCTTGTGCCGAAGGTTCACTCGGCACTGCATTTGGTTGTGGCTGTGCAGGCGCATCATTTTTTTTGCCAATACCTTTAATAAAATCAAATAAGCCCATACTCAGCTCCTGTTATTGTCTATGTTATTGCTTTTGTTGAATCGCTTCTTGTTTATACCGAACTTAGATCACAGGCAATGCTACAGTTTGGTATTAATAGGTTACTTTATGTAAATAAAAAAGCCACTCAAAGAGTGGCTTTTTCTCAGCAGTGCTGAAATCAAACATTAACCAAGTTTTTTAGTAACATAGTCAATTGCTGATTGTACAGTTGTGATTTCGTTAGAATCTTCGTCTGGAATTGTGATGTCGAAATCGTTTTCGAAAGACATAACAAGTTCAACTAAGTCTAAAGAGTCAGCGCCTAAATCATCCATGAAAGATGCTTCGTTTTTGATCTCTTCAGCTTTGATACCAAGTTGCTCAGCTACTGCATTTTTTACGCGTAGTTCGATATCGCTCACAGGAATTCTCCTCATTGCTCGTGGCGTTTATAATTTGCCGTTAGTGTAATTGAATCTTTTCAGTTTGGAAAGTTTATCCATGAATTGATTAATTCATGTATAAACCGCCGTTTACGTGTAAGACGGTACCAGTAATATAGCTTGCCTTCTCAGAAGCCAAGAAACTTACTGCATTCGCAATGTCTTGTGGATCGCCCAAACGGTTTAATGCCACTTGCTCGCTCATTTTTTTACGAATTTCTTCACTGAGTTGCTCCGTCATTTCGGTTGCAACAAAGCCCGGTGCAACAGAGTTGACCGTAATTTGGCGGCTGCCCATTTCTTTGGCAAGGCTGCGGCTAAATGCCTCCATACCCGCCTTCGCAGCAGAATAGTTCGACTGACCTGGGTTGGCAAAGTGTGCCACCACCGAACTAATATTGATGATGCGACCAAAACGTGCACGAGTCATGCCTTTAAGCACACGTTTAGACAAACGATAGACTGCTTTTAAGTGGATGGTCAGAATGTCGTCCCAATCCTCTTCAGACATACGCAACAACAAATTGTCTTTGGTGATACCCGCGTTATTCACTAAGGCCAATACTGGACCGAAGTTTTGTTCAATATCAGTGACTAATGCATCAATCGCTGCACCATCACGGACATCTAAAACGCGACCCGCACCCTGTTCTGCAAACTGTGCTGATAATTTATCTGCACCTGCTTGCGAGGTGGCTGTACCGACAACGAAGTAGCCATCTAAAATTAATTGCTGTGCAATGGCTGCGCCAATACCACGGCTTGCACCCGTCACTAAGGCAACTTTACGTTCTTGTGTCATGCAATTTTTCCTTCCGCCACTAAAATGGCACTTAATGCATCTTCTATACGTGCTTGTGTATCAAGCGGGAATGCTTTTTCAATGTTCGGCAGACGTTTGGCAAGATTGGCAAGCACGTTGCCTGGACCACATTCCATGAGGTAATGAATACCTTGTTGTTCGAATACTTGCATGGTCTTGGTCCACTGCACCGACTGGTACAATTGTGCGGTCAATGCTTGGCGGACTTGGCTGGCATCTTGAGCAACTTCTGCGTTTACATTTTGTATTACAGGAATGCGGGGCAGCTCAATGGCGGTTTGTTCCAAAGCAGCAGCAAACTTTTCTGCCGCAGGCTTCATCAATGAGCAATGTGATGGCACAGATACCGGCAGTGCAATTGCTTTACCTGCATTTTCTTTCACTAAAACAATCAGTGCATCTACTGCAGCTTTACTGCCTGCGACCACAACTTGACCATTGGCATTATAGTTTGCAGCTTCAACTTGACCTAAACCTTGTGCACTCACTTCTGCACACAGCTCAACCACTTTGGCATCATCAAAGCCTAAAATTGCGGCCATCGCGCCTTCGCCTTGTGGCACTGCATCTTGCATCAATTGGCCACGTAAGTGCACTAATTTTGCTGCGTCGCCCAAGCTTAAGCTGCCTGCAGCAACCAAGGCACTGTATTCACCTAAAGAATGACCGGCCAAGAATTTTGGTGCAACACCACCTAAATCAAGCCATAAACGCCATAAGGCAATACTTGCCGTGAGGAGTACAGGCTGAGTGTATTGGGTTTCATTTAAACCTTCACCACTTTGCGCAATGTGCCATAAGTCAAAGCCCACTGCTGCAGACGCTTCTGCAAAGGTGTCTTGAATTACCGGAAATGCTGCGGCAAGTTCTGCGAGCATGCCTTGTTTTTGTGATCCTTGTCCGGGGAAAACAAATGCGGTTTGTGTGGCTTGAGCAGCTTGATCAAGTCGATTCGCCGACATAGAAAAAATCCTTTGTTTTGTTATTAGCTCATCATGGGGGCGAATTTAACACTTAAATTTTGCTTTGGTAATTGCCAAATACAACAAAAAAAGGGAGCTTTCGCTCCCTTTTTTGATCACTAAGTTCAAGACTTAGTGTCAGTCAACCATTATTCAGCAGATGCTTTAGCGAATAATTGGCGACCACGGTAGATACCATCTTTAGATACGTGGTGACGACGGTGAGTCTCGCCAGTAGCTTGGTCTACAGTTAATGCATTCTCAGTTAAAGCGTCATGTGAACGGCGCATGTCACGGCGAGAGCGACTTTTACGGTTTTGCTGAACGGCCATGATGGCTCCTTACAAATATCGAAAAAATGGATCAGAACAAATTCAGTTGTCTTAACCAAATAGTATAACACGATTTAGTTAAGTTTACCTTTCAAACTTGCCAAAACATCAAACGGATTATCACGTTTTTCTTCGACAATGTCCTGAATGGCAGGCTGATGCTTATGCTCACAAGCGTCATGCTTAGGAGACAACGGCAACAACAATAACAGTTCATCTTCTAACAGCGCGAGTAAGTTGGCGGTCGCAGGTGCATCATAGTCACCTTTGGTCGTTGCTTCACTCTCACCTAAGACGATGAAATCAGCATCCTCATCCAAGCGCTCTATCAGTGACTCATCATCCACTAACGCTAAGCGCACTTGTATGTTCAATGCAATTTCAACGGAGTCCAAACAACGTTGGCATTCCATCGGAACGCGTGTTCCTACAGTTGCGTCTAGCCAGACAATGCGATGATAGGCATCCATTGATAGCTTACAGTCAATGTCGATCAATTGATCATCAATTGATCCAACAGTTTCACGGGCAATACGAGCAAAGCGAGACAATGGCAGGGTACCTGACCATGTAAAGCCTTGTTCAGCCCATTTAAACGGCTCAATTTGTGCCGGAAAGGTATTTGCTGACATAATTAAGGCGGCAATTCTACAAATTCATCAGTACTCTGTCAAAGATTAAGATACAATTTTGTACTTAGTTAGACAGACCATTTGGGTAATTTCAGTCATGCATCTGTTGCAACCGCAACCAGAAGTCAAAACTTCAACTCTTGTTTGTACACATTCAACCGCTGACTCTGACTTCTCACTCGAGCAAGTGCAACGCTCACCGTGGGAGAATCAAACGACAGAGCCGGATCAAGTGGATTGGCTTATCTTACACTTTAATCATTGGTTTTCCCACCTAAATGTGACTTTAGTACGGGGTGATTTTGAACCTGAGTATTTCCCAGCAACAGATGCCTCCCCTGCCCGAATTCAATTTGCCCATGGTTTCTTTAACAGTGCCCTGCATGAGATCAGCCATTGGACCATTGCGGGAGACAAACGTCGCTTATTGCCAGATTTAGGCTATTGGTATGCCCCAGATGGCCGCAGCAAAGCGCAACAGGCCTTATTTGAACAGGTCGAAATTAAGCCTCAAGCCATTGAATGGCTGTTTGCCAAGGCCTTTGGACGTAAATTTCGAGTTTCTTTAGATAATCTTACTGGTGATAGCGGCAATGGTGAGGGCTTTAAAGACAATGTCTATGCACAAGTCACGCGTTATTTTTCAGGTGAAGCAAAATTACCACGTGATGCTGCACGTTTTATTGCCTGTATTTGTTGCTGCACCCGAGGTGGCAAAAGCTTACAACTGACTGAATTTTTACGCACTGAGTTAGATTAATGCCATAATAAAATCAGTGTGCAGGTTGAACCTGCGCACGCCCTTCTTCCCTGCCCGCTCAGAGGCGCGCGATAAACACAACAATATTGGGAGACATCTATGCTGCATTTACGTATTCATCCAGACAACCCTCAACCGCGTTTAATTGCCCAAGCCGTAGAACAAATTCGTGCCGGTGCGGTGGTGGTCTACCCCACAGACGCGGCCTATGCCATTGGTTGCCAAATTGGGAACAAAGCAGCCATGGAGCGGATTGCTCAAATTCGTGGCTTAGGGCCTAAACATCAATATGCCATTATTTGCGCTGATTTATCCGACATTGCCACCTATGCACGGGTCGATAACGCCATGTATCGGTTACTAAAAAATCATACTCCTGCAGCCACGACTTTTATTTTGCCAGCCACCAGTGAAGTGCCTAAACGCTTAATGCATCCGAAAAAGAAAACCATTGGTCTGCGTATTCCCACGCATCCCATTTGCCAAATGCTGTTGCAAGCCTTAGGTGAGCCTTTACTGACCTCAACCTTAATTTTGCCCAACCAAAGCGATCCACTTGATGATCCCTTTGATATTGAAATGCAGCTCGCTAAGCGCATTGATGTATTTATTGATGGTGGTTTAGGGGCATTGTCCACCACCAGTATTGTTGATCTCTCTGGAGATTCACCTGAGGTAATTCGTCAGGGTTTAGGCGATGTGAGTGCCTTTGTATAGCGAAAATGTGCAGAATGCAGCGCAGCTTTGCACCAATTTATGGCATAAAATCCTCAGATGACTCAAATTTATCGTCGGATTGAGCGCTTTTTTTCGTATTTGCAGGGTCAAAACATATATTCAGTAGCATTTTTGTTTTACACTAAGCGCACTATTTTATTTATTATTTCCCACACTCGCTGTGGAAATAATCTACATGCTTTTGAAAATTCGCGTGGCCTACAAGTGTAAGTAATGAATTCAGCGATCCCAAATGCCTTAGCACCCAACTCGCACATCCGTGTTTTGGATGAGTGGCACGAGACGATGCCTGAGGATTTATATATTCCTCCTGCTGCATTCGAGATTTTATTAGAACATTTCGAAGGACCGCTCGATTTTTTAATTTATTTGATTCAAAAAAATGGCTTTGACCTGTTGCAACTCGATTTAGCGCCGCTTGCGACGCAGTATTTATCGTACATGCAGCACATGAAAGCACTGAATATTGAATTAACAGCAGATTATATGGTGATGGCCGCGTTATTGGCCGAGTTAAAATCACGCCTACTCCTCCCAAAACCAACCAAAGTTCAGCTTGAAGCCGATCCTCAACATCTGCTGATTGAGCGTTTAGAACAGTATTTACGCATTAAGCAGGCTGCAGAGCGCTTAGCACAAATGCCTGTTTTAGAACGTGATGTGTTCGCAGCACAGGTGCAGATGCCCTATACAGAAGTTGCTGTATTGGAGGCGAGCGCTGAGCAACTACGTGATGCGATGCTGTGTATTTTTCAGCGTCCACAGCTGATGGTGCATGAAGTGAAAGCTGAACCGGTGCATTTAGAGGAGCGCATGCAGGCCATTGAGTCGGCACTGCGTCAAGGGCAGGTTTTAAGCTTTGCGCAACTGTTAAAACCGAGTCAAGGGCGTATGGGGGTGGTGGTCAGCTTTATGGCAATTTTAGAACTGACACGTCAGCAAAAGTTAAGTCTCGTCAGCACAGGTATAGACGCCATGCTGTCGGTACAAGGACGGCTGCGATGAACACGTCTGATCTTCCTGAGCTACAGCATGAAATTTTAATGCAACTTGAAGCGCTGATTTTTGCCAGTGATACACCCTTGTCACTTAAGCGTTTACAACAGGCATTCGCTGAGCAGTATACCTCAGCCCAGTTACGCCAATATTTACAACAGCTTGCCGTGCTACAACACGGTAGATCTATTGAACTCGTTGAAACCGCGCAAGGTTTCCGTTTTCAGGTACGTGCAAAGTATCAACCGATCATTGCACAAACATGGCCAGAACGACCAACTCGTCTGTCGCCGTCTACGCTCGAAACGCTTGCTGTGATTGCTTATCATCAACCAGTAACACGAGCAGACATTGAACACATACGTGGAGTCTCAAATAACCCCCAAGTCTTACGTACGTTATTTGAGTGGAACTGGATCAAAGAGTCTGGTTTCCGTGCGCTCCCAGGAAAGCCCGCGTTGTTAGTTACAACGCCCCAATTTTTAAACGCATTTGGTCTACAGACACTAGACCAACTGCCTCCCCTGCAGAATGCCAAGGAAGCTTTTATGGCGCTCGATGCACCCGCATTGACGTCATAAATAGGTGGACTGTTGATGATAATTTCTAAGGTTATGCTGTCATGAGTGAAAAGTTGCAAAAGGTACTCGCACGAGTTGGTTTAGGTTCTCGCCGTTATATGGAAGAAGTTATTGCCGCAGGTCGTGTCAGTGTCAACGGTCAAGTTGCCCAAGTAGGCGAACGCATTGAGCCAGGTGATGAGCTTCGCATCGATGGTCGTAAAGTTGCGTTCCAAATTGAAGACGAAATTCGTCGCCGTGTTTTAATTTACTACAAACCTGAAGGTGAAATCTGTTCACGTAACGACCCTGAAAAGCGTCCAACCGTGTTTGATAACTTGCCTTCATTGGCGGGTGACCGTTGGGTGATGGTGGGTCGTCTTGACATTAACTCAACGGGTCTATTGCTGTTCACTAACGATGGTGAACTTGCGAACCGTTTAATGCACCCTTCAAACGAAATTGAGCGTGAATATGCCGTTCGTGTGATGGGCGAAGTAACGCCGCAATTGAAAAACAACATGCTCAGAGGCGTGGTATTGGATGACGGTCCAGCCAAATTTGAATCATTCTCTGAAATTGGTGGTGATGGTATTAACCGTTGGTACCAAGTCGTGGTTAAAGAAGGTCGTAACCGTGAAGTACGTCGTATCTTTGAATCACAAGGTCTAAAAGTTAGCCGCTTATTGCGTACTCGTTATGGCACGGTCATTTTACCGCGTGAATTACGTACGGGTCGTTGGATCGAATTAGACAAGAACGATATTGATAACTTAACCAAGTCAGTGGAATTAAAACCACGTCAAGGTACCGGTCTTTACGGTATGGCAAAACGTCGTACCGAACGTATGCAAGACAAACCCCTTGCAGCACGCCGTGGCGGTTTCTTACGTCAGCAACGTCGTGACAACGAAGCAGGTTCAGCCAACCAAAACATCAGCTACCCAGCACGTGACCGTCGTGAACAGCAGGCGAGCAATCATGTCCGTCGTGAAAACCCAAATGGTACGCAATTTGCGCGCCGTGAAGGTCGTGACGAGAATGCACCGCGTAAACCATATGGCAATAACAAGGGCTTTAAAAAGTTCTAAGTGAGCTGAAGCCGCCTCAGTGCGGCTTTACTTGAGCACAAAAAAACCTCGCTAATGCGAGGTTTTTTTCTGTACTTACATTTGTGATTGAATATAGTTTTGTAAACCAATCAATTTAATTAAACGTAACTGTTTTTCTAACCAATATGTATGGTCTTCTTCGGTGTCTGACATTTGCTGACGTAACATGTCACGGGTAATGTAATCACCTTTTTCTTCACACAATTTAACACCTTGTGCCAGCTTTTCACGTACTTCGTATTCAAGCTTTAAGTCTGCTTCTAAGCAGGTCACAACATCTTTACCCACGTCGATGTCATCACGCTGCATGTTTGGTGTGCCTTCTAAGAACAATACACGGCGAATAATCGCATCAGCATGTTGTGCTTCTTCTTGCATTTCATGGTCAATACGTTCAAAGATTTTGCTCAAGCCCCAATCTTCATACATACGAGAGTGGATCAGGTATTGGTCACGAGCTGCCAGTTCGCCACCGATTAACATATTAAGATAGTCTACGACTTCTGGATTGCCACGCATAATAAATCTCTATACCACTAATTAAATCTGTGTTCATTATTGCGGATTTTGCGACAATTAGCAAAACTATTTTAATGTAAGTTAATGATTTTTATAAATTTTAAATAAGAATTATCTGCATTTGCATTTAAAGTAAAAGCAATACAGTTTTATAAAACAACTGCTTGCAGCAAAATTCACCTGCAAAATGGCTGTTTAAACAGACTCTTTAAGCCGATTAAAATTTGTAACAGGGTACATAAAATTAAAAAAAGCACCTTAAGGTGCTTTTTTTACAGCAATTTATGCTTGTCCATAACTGTGCATGAGGGCAATAAATGCAGCTTCATCTAAGACCGGAATACCAAGCTTTTGCGCTTTATCGAGTTTTGAACCTGCTTTTTCCCCAGCCACTACACATTTGGTTTTGCTCGAGACACTGCCACTGACCCGTGCACCTAAAGCTTGTAGCAATTGAGTGGCTTCATCACGACCCATGCTACTCAATGTACCGGTTACCACCCAACTTTCGCCATTTAAGGGCTGACGCGTTGGGGCCATGGGTGCTTCCCAATGTAGACCTGCTGCCAATAAACGCTCAACCACCTGCATATTTTGAGGGCTTTGGAAAAAGTCTAAAATCCATTCGGCAGTAATTTCCCCGACGTCTGGTGTTTTCTTTAAGGCCTCTAGATCCGCAAGCTGTAAGGCCTCTAAGGTTTGGAAATTTTGCGCCAGCATACGGGCTGTGGTTTCCCCAACACCGCGAATACCCAAGGCATAAATAAATGCTGCAAGCGTGGTTTTCTTGCTCTTTTCAATGGAGTCGATGAGATTCTGTACGGATTTTTCCCCCATTTTCTCAAGACCCAACAATTGTTCCCGATGCTCATGTAAATGATAAATATCAGCCACATCTTTGAGTAAATCCAAATGTAGCAATGACTCGACCCAACGATCACCTAAACCTTCAATATCTAGCGCTTTACGCGATACAAAATGACGAATGGCCTCGATACGCTGCGCAGCACAACTTAAACCACCCGCACAACGTGCTAGAGCCTCACCTTCAGGCATGACCACAGCGGATGCGCAGACTGGGCACTGGGCAGGCAGTTCAACACCAACGGTGTCGACAGGGCGAAACTCTGGCCACACTTTTTCAACTTTAGGAATGACATCGCCACTGCGATAGACACTGACGGTATCCCCCACGCGTACATCTAAACGCTGAATTTCACCAATATTGTGTAAGGTGACATTAGACACGGTGACGCCACCCACCGCGACTGGATTTAAGCGTGCCACTGGGGTGAGTGCACCTGTACGTCCGACTTGCCAATCAATCTGTTCAACAGTGGTTAAAGCTGCCACGGCTGGGAATTTATATGCGGTTGCCCAGCGCGGTTCACGACTTAAGAAGCCAAGCTGTTGTTGCTGCTTTAAGTCATTGACCTTAATAACCATGCCGTCAATTTCAACCAGTAGCTCAGGACGTTCACGGTTAATTTGCTCATAAGCTGCTTGTACAGCTTCAATCGAATCACAGACAAAATGGCGCTCACCCACGGCGAAGCCCCATTGCTGTAGCCAATTCAGGCTTGCAGACATGGTACTTAAGCCATGATGCGGCACACATTGTGCAATCCCATAGGCATAGAATGCCAATGGACGTGCTGCTGCAATCGTCGGGTCCAATTGACGCAAGCTCCCTGCGGCAGCATTACGTGGATTGGCAAAGGTTTTTTCCCCACGGGCTGCATGGTCTGCATTGAGCTTTTCAAAGCCGGCCTTCGGTATAAGCACTTCACCGCGCACTTCAAGCAGTTCGGGAATGTTATTGGTGTGTGAGCTTAAAACTTTGGGTAAGTTACGAATGGTTTTTACATTCTGGGTAATGTCCTCACCGGTTTCGCCATCACCTCGGGTGACACCACGTACCAACACGCCATGCTCATACCACAAGGAAATCGCTAAGCCATCAAATTTCAGTTCAACATCATATTCAATGGCTTGATGCGGTAGACGCTCTTCAATCCGACGTGCAAAAGCAAAGAGTTCCTCTTGATTAAATACGTTACCTAAAGACAGCATCGGCACCACATGGGTGATACTGTCAAATTTGGCCAAGGCTTGACCCCCCACCCGATCCGTCGGACTATCCGCTTGTTTGAGCGTTGGATGGGCTTGCTCTAAGGCTTTGAGTTGATGAAACAGTTGGTCATATTCACTATCGCTAATGGTCGGTTGATCCATCACGTAATAGGCATGATTATGCTGGGCTAAGAGTTGGATCAATTGTCGCATTTGCGCAATGATTGTGGCCTGTTCTGTCATCAATATTCACCATAAAAAAGGGCGGTGATTGCCGCCCTAAACATTGTCTATCTACGCTATTATAAAAACCGTCGCGTTCGGTTTCAATTAAGTTACTGACTGACCTGAACGATAGTCAATCGCTTGATGGCGCCAGTATTCACGTAATTGTGGGGTAAATTCTTGGTTGTTTTGATCATACACCAAGCCTTCAATTTCACGCGCAATCAGGCCTGAAATGCTGACCATGGTGTCGAAGGCATTTTGCACATCGCTGTGTGGTAGCGCTAAGAAGAAAGATAAACCTTGAACTTCTTCAGTCGACAATGCTTCTAAGTCAAACCCTGCTGGGCCTTCTTTGCCAATTTGTAACACTGAGAACAATAACTTAGAGCCATCTTCGCTATAACGATGGAAACATGACATTTCGCCGTAACGTAAACCATATTTCATCAGCAATTTTAAGGTGCGGTCACCCGTGAGCAAACGACGGTCTGGATACACGTTAATGGTAATAAATTCTTCTGCTGTCGACAGTGCACTTTCTTCATCCACCAACTGCTGTTCGTGTAGATGTACATCTAAGATGCTGCTTTCGTCAGCAAACTCTGAAATTTCAGCCTTTTCAATGTGATTATTCAGCTTAAAATCTGCTGTTTTTTTCACTGTTGTAAAGGTGGTTTTATCTGCGTCCGTCTCTTCTGATGTGGTGTGCTGTGCATCTGTGGCTTCAACAATCGCTTTGGCTTCTACCGGCGCGACCACCTCTGCTGCAGGACTATTGAGTTGGTCTCGTACATGACGTGGAATCACAGGCTGTAGACTGTCTGGGTCAACGTGTAATTCAGACTCTAATGAAGGTGCGCCATCATTATTTTTGCGTACTAATATTTTTACACCCCAACCAATAATGATAAGGGCAATAACAATACCAACAATTGTGGTAATTTCCATCCTATGACTCCGCGACTAAATATTGTTCTGCCTGTTCTAAGTTGACACTCACCAGTTGGGATGTTCCTGCCTCAGGCATGGTCACTCCCAATAGATCAGTTGCCATCGTCATTGCAAGCTTATTATGGCTAATATAAATAAATTGTACCTGTTCGGATAGCTCTTTGACTAGATGACAAAAGCGACCCACATTGGCATCATCAAGTGGTGCATCTACTTCATCCAGCACGCAAAATGGTGCAGGATTGAGTCTAAAAATCGCAAACACCAAGGCCAAAGCCGTCAAGGCTTTTTCGCCCCCTGACAACAATGCCAATGAACTGTTACGCTTGCCGGGTGGACGTGCCATCAGCTTTACGCCTGATTGCCAATCTCCTTCTAGCATTAAACAGGCTTCGCCACCACCAAAGACTTTAGGAAATAACTGTTTAAGCTCAATATTGACCTGATCAAACGTCTGCATAAACAGCTTACGGGTTTCTTGATCAATACTTTTCATAGCAGCTTGTAGCTGTGCCACAGTGTGTTTTAAATCGTTAATCTGGTGACTGAGTTCTTGGTGACGCGCTTCAACCTGCTGATATTCTACCGCAGCTGTTAAATTGACTGCGCCTAACTTTTGCAATTGTTTTTGTTTGTCTTCAAGCCGCTGTTGATGTGTCGCCACCTCAATCGTGATATTGGGCACGCGTGCTGTACCCAATGCCTGCAATTGTTGTTGATAATGTGCAAGCTCCGTTGTGGCCACTTGCCAAACTAAGCGCTGTTGTTCAAGGCTGGTACGCACTCGCTCATGCTGCTGTTGTTGCTGTTGACGCTGCTGGCTCAGTTGATCTTGCGCTGTTTGTAGCTGCTGTAATTGCTGCTGCCAATGTTGCCACTGTGTAGCTAATTGGCTGGCATGTTGCTGTTGCTGCATGGCTTGTTGTTCAAGTACAGGCAATTCAATCTTGAGCCGCTGCAGATCATGCTGCAACTGTTCAAGTTGTGCACTGTGCTGCTGCACATGCTGTTGTGCAAATTGATGATCTTTAGTCAGTAGCGCAATCTGTTGCTGAGTGGCCTGTAGCTCACGGTTGAGTTGGCTATAGTGCTGCTGATCCTGTTGCAGCGTACTGTGCATTTGGTCCAGTTGCTCAATCAATGCAGCCAATTGTGTATCCAGATGCTGATACTCAGGCAATCGCTGTGCAATGCGGGCTTCTAGCTGTGCATGCTCGTGCTCTAGAGCTAAGACTGTTGCTGCATCATCACGGCGCTGTGCCTCAAGTTGGCTGAATTGCTGTTGTAATTGCTGTTGCTGCACGGCATAAGCCTGCTGAGCGGCCTGTTGTTGTGCCAATTGTACAGTTATAGTGTGTAAGGCATGCTGCTGCGCTTGTTGCTGCGCTTGTTGTACTTTATAGCGCTGTTGTTGTTGGCTAAGCTGTACCTGTTGAGCCTGATGCTGTTGCATCAGTTGTTGCTGCTGTGCAGATATGGTCACCTGTTCTTGTTGAAGCTGCTCAAGACGTAAACGTTGGCTTAAGGCACCATCATTGACTTGACTGTGCTCATCATAGATTAGGCCAATCAGCCAATCTGGCCCCACATGATAACCATCTAAACTGAGTATCGTTTGTCCGTTAAGCAGTTCGGCCTGTTGCGCCAGTGCTCGCTCAATATCTTCAACAATCAGTACCGATGCCCATGACGCATGCTGCGGTGAGGCAATCCAGTCGGCAAGGCTAAGTGCTGTGGTGCTGACCGTCTGTTGGCTCTGTTTTAACTGTCGCGCCTGCTTGCGCTCAAAATGCTGCTCAGGCGTTAGCACATGACTCTTTAACCAATTGGCAAGGAACTTTTCAATCACCGCAACATGTGGCTTAGCCTCAGGCCTCAACTGTAACTGATTAACTAAGTTCGGCAAGTTAGATTCTAAACTTTGCTGAGCGAAGCCCTGCTGAATGTACTGTTGTTGTTGCTGCAAGAATTTGAGCTGTTGCTGACAGACGTACACTTGCTGCGCCAATGCCTGTTCCTCAGCGTGCAAGATCTGAATCACATCCTCGCTCTGTTTTAATTCTGTTGTTGTGGCATGGAGTTGGTGCTGCAATAGCGCGTGCTGTTGCTCAAGCTCAGAGATACTGACCTGCTGATGCTGCTCTAATGTCTCGAGTTGCTGCTGGATGAAATCCATCTGCTGGGCATGACGCTGTTGCTGTTTGTCGAGTTGCTGCGCTTGATGGCGATGCTGTTGCTGTAGGCGCTGCTGCTCATCAAGCTCTGCTTTATGCGCCAAACACAGTTGCGTCAGTTGTTGCTGTTGTTGTTGTTCTTTTGCATAGTGCTGTTGCTGCTGCTCAAGCTGATGTTGTTTCTGCTCAAGCTGTTGCTGTTGCACATCCACCTGATCCAACAAGGTCTCAAGCTGAATCTCAGCAATTTTCGCGTGCTGATGGTATGTGGCTTTATGCTGCGTGAGCTGCTCTGCTTGCTGCTGTTGCTGTACATACTGCTCACGCTGTTGTTGCAGCTTTAAATTGCACGCCGCAGCCTGTTGCTCAGCTTGTTGCCAAGTTTGTTGTAAAGGCGTGGACTGGTGCAATAAGCCTTGCAATTGAGCGTGCGTGGTTGCAACTTCCTGCTCTAGCATGGCTAAAGCGCTACGACTTTGCTCAAACTGCTGCGCTAATGCAGTAATTTTTTGCGCTGCATTGTGTTGCTCCTGCTCACGTTGCTGCAAGTGAAAAGAGACTAAAGCCGTTTGCAGCTGCTGAATCTCTTGTTCAAGCGTTTGATAATTGACTGCTGCTTGAGCCTGACGTTTCAGCGTTTTCAGTTGCTGCTGCAAACCATGTTCAATATCTTCTAAGCGGGCCAAATTGTTTGAGGTCTGCTCTAAATGCCCTAACGTTTCGCGACGACGCGCCTGATAACGTGAAACCCCTGCCGCCTCTTCAATATAGACCCGCATGTCTTCGGGCTTGGCATCAACTAGGCGATTAATCATGCCTTGTTCAATGATGGCATAGGAACGTGGCCCAAGCCCAGTGCCTAAGAAAATATCGGTAATATCACGGCGGCGACATTTGCTGCCATTTAAGAAGTACGTCGATTTACCTTCGCGATTGACCTGACGACGTACCGAAAGTTCATTGTAAGCACGATACGCACCCCCCAATTTGCCCGCGGTATTTTCAAAACGTAATTCGACACTGGCCATACCCACAGCCTTACGCTGAGCTGTACCGGTAAAAATGACATCTTGCATACTGCCGCCACGCAGCTGACGTGCATTGGACTCGCCCATAACCCAGCGAATGGCATCAATCACATTGGACTTACCACAGCCATTGGGCCCAACCACAGCGGTGCGATTGGCTTTAAAATGCAACGTGGTACGGTCTGCAAATGACTTAAAGCCGGTTAGTTTTAAGCTACTTAAACGCATAAAATCCTTCACGCCATGAACAGCAAGCTCAGGCCTTTTCGATCTGTTTCACAGGTGTCAGCGCACACCCTATATTAGGCTGCAAGTGTCGACAAAAATCTTCAAGAAATAAAGTAGCTCAGTATTTTTTTGGTCCAAAATAACAGCAATCACGTTCAGATCTGTGGCCGTCCGCACTGCCGTGTTGCGGCTTTTGTTTTTATGGGCGTATCTTAAACAATTCTCGCGCGCTTGTGCAGCCCATTTTGCCCTTTAACCCAGTAACGCTTGGTAGATAAAATAGCTGCCCACGCTACACAGTAAACCAGCAAAACATTTTTTTAAGTGCACAGGTGATAGACGATGTGCCGCTTTTGCACCTAATTTTGCCGTGATAAAACTCATCAGACTAATCCCAATGAAAGCATAAATATGTATATAGCCAATACTGTTGGCAATCAGCGTCTCACTCTTAGCACCAAACCACATAAAGCCGAGTGCACCCGCAATGGCAATGGGTAAACCACAGGCGGCCGAGGTAGCCACCGCTTTTTGCATGACTACACCATGTTTATTCAGATAAGGCACCGTTAAACTGCCGCCGCCAATACCAAAAATGGCAGACGCCACACCAATACCCGCGCCTGCAAGCAGTTGTGCAGAGGTGCCTGGTAACGGTTTTGAAGCCTCCACATGCGCTGTAGCACCACTCAACATGCGATAACCCACCCAAAGTGCAAATCCACCAATGATCAATTGCAACCACAGACCCGACAAATAGTCGGCAATCCCTGCCCCTAAAAATGCACCTAAAATTAAACCTGGCGCTAAATTTTTAAACACCGGCCACAGTACAGCGCCCTTTTTATGATGTGCACTGATTGAACTGATTGACGTTACAATAATGGTTGCCAATGAGGTGCCAACGGCCATATGCATAATCACATTCGGGTCATAACCTGCTTGAGTAAACACAATGAATAAAATGGGCACAATAATCAGTCCACCGCCGACCCCAAATAGGCCTGCGGCAAATCCTGCAATTGCACCAATCAATAAATATATGATTAACTCCATGATATTCTTTTACTCTGTCTAAAATTAAATGGATTTAGAAACTCGACAATTACAGCAGCGCTTAGCGCAGGCACAACAGCTTCCAGAAATTTTATTGGTCAAACCCATTACGACCTCAACCAATGATGATGTACGTGAAATTGCACGCAAGGGTGTGCACAGCGTCTTGGTCTGTAGTCACCAACAAACTGCAGGGCGTGGGCAGCGACAAAATGCTTGGGTGTCTCCTGAAGGCAACATTTATTTAAGTACCTTACTGAATACTCAAACCGCCATTGATGGCCGTTTAGCCTTAGAAATTGCCTTAAATATTTTACAGATGCCTAGCCTTGCAGCGCTTGAGCTGCAGGTCAAATGGCCCAATGACTTATACAGTATACAAGGAAAATGGGGCGGAATTTTGGTTGAGCCCATTTCAGCCCACCAAGTGATTGTCGGCGTTGGACTCAATCTTGATCCTGTGCAAGATCAACGGATTGACCAAGCAGCCACCTGTCTAAGCGCTTTAGGCCTCGGCAATTATCGCCGTAGTGACCTCATAGCAGAGCTGTATTTGGCCATTCAACAGGCGGGTCAATGGTTCGATCATCAATGCAGCAATCTAGCTGAGCGCTTTAATCATTATGCTGCCTTCAAAGGTCAAGCTGTTGCGTTTGAGCATGTGGGCGGTGTATGTCATGGGCAATTTATTGGCATCGCCAATGATGGCGCTGTACGCTTACAGACTAGCGATGGCATCGCGCAGTTTTATCAAGGTCGTTTACGTTTAAGTGAGGTGCAGGCATGAAAAAACTGTGGCTTGATCTTGGTAATACCCGTTTAAAGTACTGGATTACCCAAAACGATCAGATTATTGAGCACGGGGCAGAAATGCATTTGCAATCGCCTGCCGATTTACTGCTCGGCTTAATGCAACACTTTAATAAACTCAACATTCAAGGTGTTGGGGTGTCTTCCGTCTTAGATCTCGAAACCAATCAGCGTATTCGACAACTGCTGAGTCGATTAAAGGTGCCTGTGGTATGTGCACAGGTACATGCTGAATATGCCGGCTTAAGCTGTGGCTATGATCAGCCGAGTCAACTTGGGATTGACCGCTGGCTGCAAGTTTTAGCTGTGGCAAAAGATCCACAGCAGAATTACTGCGTCATTAGCTGTGGTACTGCCCTCACCATTGATTTGGTGGATGGTCTACAGCATTTAGGCGGCTATATTTTGCCTAATTTATACTTACAACGGGATGCTTTAATTCAAAACACCCAAGGGATTAAAATCCCCGATGCAGCGTTTGATAATTTAAATCCCGGACGTAACACCATTGATGCGGTTCATCATGGCATTTTATTGGGTTTGGTGAGTAGTATTGAAAAAGTCTTGGCCCATTCGCCGCGTGAATTGGTGCTGACCGGCGGTGATGCGCCTTTATTTGCGCAATATTTAGAAAAGTATCATCCCCAAATAGAACCTGATCTCCTCCTAAAAGGCCTCCAGCATTTCTTTGCGCATCACCCTGATGCAAGCTAAAAAAAAGGCGCACAATGCGCCTTTTTTAACATCCAAACCCTTATTTTGGATCTTTATTGCCAAACAATGGCCCCATGCCACCGCCGCCAAATTGCTTTTGTAAGCCTGACAATGATTTCATCATTTTTGCCATACCCGATGGATTAGCAAATTTTTTCATCATTTTTGCCATTTGGGCATGTTGTTTAATCAATTTATTGACTTCAACCACATCCATACCACAACCGGCAGCAATACGTTTTTTACGGCTTGGGTTCATCAGCTCTGGGTTACGACGCTCTTTAATGGTCATCGATTGAATAATCGCTTCCATTTTTTTCACTTGCTTTTCAGGGTTTGCCTGTGCAATCGCATCTTGTAAACCTGCAGTGTTCATGCCTGGCAACTTGTCCAAGAAGCCCATCATGCCGCCCATTTTGTTCATTTGCTCAAACTGCATCAGCATATCTTCAAAGTTGAAGCTACCGCCTTTTTGCAGTTTTTTCGCCATTTTTTCGGCTTTTTCTTTGTCGATTTTGCGTTCAACTTCTTCGACTAAA
>CAVBYE010000049.1:0-18100 GCA_963599285.1 Bacteroidaceae bacterium
AATATGTATTCCTCAGCATTGAATCACTATGGACATTATCTAAGACGAAGGGATGCCAATAATGCCGATATTTTTGATGAACATCAAAATTTAACATCAGAAGCTGAAAGACAAGTTAAAGTTAGACTGCTTCAAGCGAAGTTTAGAAAAAATCTATTCGATGCATATTCAAAATGTATTATTTCAGGCATAGATACGCCTAATTTTCTTATAGCATCACATATCAAACCATGGGCTCGATGTAACGATCGGGAACGTGTCGATCCATTTAATGGCCTATTATTGACTCCTAATTACGATCGTCTTTTTGATCAAGGCTTTATCACTTTCAAACACAGTGGCGAGATCATAATTTCTGAGAAGTTAAATCGTGCTGAGAGAGCATTCTTTTGTCTACCTACACAGATAGACTTTAAGTTTAGTCAAGAGCATCAGTATTATCTAGAATTTCATCAAGATGAGATTTTTGAAAATTTTAACTAGACCAGCTGCTAAAAATCCGCTTTTTAGTTACCAAATCAGAATAGTCTTGTCCTATGTATAGGATTTAGCATACCAAATGTCATATGGCTTCATGCTTAGACTAGGATTAGAATTTAAAAATAAGCTCCATGTAGGATGTGTCATGACCAATAGTACTTATACCGAAGTTTCCCACTCAGATGATTGTGAAAAATACATCAATCAATTTATTCAAGAATTTCCGTTACGCAGTGCTGAAATTGGCAATGGCACCGTCATTAAACGTGCCTTGCCAAGTCGCCATAAACGTATGATTGGTGCATGGTGCTTCCTTGATCATGCAGGGCCGGTGAACTTTGCTGCAGGTGAGGGACTTGATGTAGGGCCACATCCACACATTGGCCTGCAAACCTTTACTTGGATGATTGAAGGTACGATGTTGCATAGCGACAGCTTAGGCACCAAAGATCAGCTGATTCAACCGCGCCAAGTTAACCTGATGACAGCAGGTTACGGCATCTCACATACTGAAGTCGCACCTGCCAATGAAACCGTAATGCACGCTGCACAGCTGTGGATTGCACTGCCAGATGACAAGCGCAATATGGCGCCTGCTTTTGAAAACTATCCAGAATTACCGCTAGTGCAAGAGCAAGGCATTGATTTTACAGTGTTAGTAGGACATTACTTAAATACTGTATCACCTGTAAAAGTACACACGGAATTATTGGGTGTTGATCTCTTTGCAGCAGCAGATACACACGCCCGTTTGCCACTGAATCGTAAGTTCGAATACGGCTTTATGTTGCTTGAAGGTGAAGGAGCACGTATTAATGGTCATGAGCTGACTGTAGATAATATGGTGATTTTAGAACCTGGGCTTGATGCAGTGGATATTCAGATCAGTGCGGGCAGTCGTGTATTACTCTTGGGCGGCGAACCCTTTGAAAGCCCAATTCTACTGTGGTGGAACTTTGTGGGTCGTACGCAAGCAGAATTGGCAGAAGCACGTGAACAGTGGCTCAATCAAGATGCGCGTTTCGGCAGCATTCCGCATTATCAGGGCGAACGCTTAAAAGCACCTGAACTGCCAGCGGGTATGCGTGCATCGAAATAACCAACACCGTCCTTGTGCTGTCTTTACTTCACGCGTGTTGTTGAGCTGAGTGAGTCAAGGCTTGCAATAAAAAAAGCGATCATAAGATCGCTTTTTTTATTTAGTGCTTAATCACAATGGAGTCAATGCCACTATGTTGCAGGGTTTGCTGAGCGATCAGGGCCGCTTTTTGTGAATTATAGGGACCAGAAATCACGCGGTACCATACTTCACCTTGCTCATTAATCTTTAATACATCGGCAGATAAACCATTGAGAATGATTTCAGCACGGCGCGCATCGGCTTGGTCAGGGTCACGATAGCTACGAATCTGTAAAATATAACTGGTATTGAGCGCAGCACTTTCACTCGCCGCCTGTTGATCAGCCTGACTTAAGGTAGTGACAGCAGCACTGGCTTCAGTTTCGTCATTCGGCGCTTCAACAATCACTACGGTGGCTGCATTTTTATTTTCAGGCACGGCTTGATCAGGAATAGGGGTCACTTGTTGTTGCGGCAGTAAGTCGTAGAAACGATAGTCTTGGTTGGTATCTTCTTGTATACGTTCAGCTGCAACTTGTGGTTTTGCTTGCACGGGTGCCCACGGTTTCCACAGCATTAATGCCACCGTAAAACACAAGACAATTAAAATCACGACAAGCATCCACAACCATGTGGGAACCAAAGGTTTTTTATGCTTATTTGGTCGCTCAGATGCACCACGTTGGGTTCTTCCAAACACGTCGCATTCCTCTTGAGTAAATGAATAAAAATCAGTTTCGCGAGTGCTTATTTAATCACAGAACTGCATGCTTATTATTAAGTACATAACAAAATCGCGCTTTATTCAATTATAGAATAAAGCGCGATCATTGGCTTGTTTTTTAGGCAAGAAAGTTAAAAAGCTTACATGCTCTCTGGTGCAGAAACACCCAATAACTCAAGACCATTACGAAGCACTTGACGGACGTTTACCGAAAGTAACAAACGTGCTTGCGTCAATTGGGCATCATCACCCAAGACTTTATTTTCGTTGTACCAACCGTGGAACAGCGCAGCTAACTCTTTTAAGTAGTTACCAATTTGATGCGGTTCGTAAGCATTGGCAGCACGGACTAAAATTTCAGGATACGCTGCAAGTTTGGCTAAAATTTCAGTTTCAGCATCAAGCTCAAGTTTAGCGGCTAAGCTACGTGCAGCTGTTGCATCAAACGCAACATTTAAAGATGCTGCTTTTTCTAACATACGGCAAATACGTGCATGCGCGTATTGGATGTAATACACCGCATTGTCTTTGCTTTGAGACACAGCCAAGTCTAAGTCGAAGTCAATGTGTTGTTCTGATTTACGCATCACGTAGTAGAAACGTGCCGCATCGTTGCCGACTTCTTTACGAAGATCACGTAAAGTTACGAACTGACCTGAACGAGATGACATTTGTACCATCTCACCGCCGCGCCATAAGCTCACGAACTGAACTAAAAGCACAGTCAGTTTTTTCGAGTCATAGCCCATTGCATCAATGGCTGCTTTAACACGTGCGATATAACCGTGGTGGTCAGAACCCCAAATATCGACGATATCGGTATAGCCACGTTGTAATTTATTGAGGTGATATGCAATGTCAGATGCAAAGTAAGTGGTTTGACCATTACGGCGTTTCACTACGCGGTCTTTTTCATCACCAAATTCAGTCGATTTGAACCAGATGTTGCCATCTTGTTCATATAAGAAACCACGTTGATCAAGCACTTGTAGGGCTTCTTCAATTTTTTCCGTTAAAGAAGCTTCGCTAAACCATTGGTTGAAAGTCACACCAAATTCACCAAGGTCATCTTTAATGTCATCAAGAATGGCTTTAAGCGCAGCTTGATGGAACACACGGTAACCTGCACCAATGAGGGCTTGCGAGTTATGAATTAAACCATCGATGTGTTTTTCTTTGTCGCCTGAAAGCACAACTTTGTTGCCTTCTGCATCAAGCTCAGCAGCATATTGCACGTCTTCAGGAACGTCTTTATAGACATCCGCAACAGGGCGTACGTGTGCATCGCCATCTTGGTCAATAATGCTTTGCGCGATTTCTTTAACGTAGTCACCTTGGTAGGCATTTTTTGGGAACACCAGTTCCTGACCTGTTAATTCGAGGTAACGTAAGTAAGTTGACGTTGCAAGGATGTCCATTTGACGGCCTGCATCGTTCACATAGTATTCGCGATCAACCACTGCACCAGTTGCTTCAAGCAAATTCGCAACAGTCATACCATATGCTGCACCACGACCGTGACCGACGTGTAGGCTTGAAGTTGGGTTAGCAGAGACAAATTCTACTTGTACTTTTTTCGCTGCATTGGCAGTGGTACGACCATATTGCGCTGCTTGTGCTTGAATTTGATCAAGTACCGCAAAACGTTGGTCGGCATTTAAGAAGAAGTTAATGAAACCTGGGCCTGCAATTTCCGCTTTGCTGATATCTGCTACTTCAGGCAAGGCAGCAAGAATTTTCTCGGCTAAATCACGTGGCTTCATACCCGCAGCTTTAGAAGCGATCATGGCAATATTTGATGCGAAGTCGCCATGGCTTCGGTCTTTAGTACGCGTTAAATTGCCGCTGTTATTAAAGTCAGTTGGGAGTACGCCTTCAGCTTGAAGGGCTTGCACTGCATGTTCGAGCGCTGCTTGGATTGCCGTGTTCATATTCAGTCGAAATTAAATGTCGCAGAAAAACAGCAAATATAGCAAATTTCAGCGCCTTTAGGTGAGCCCATTTGTTGTGAATAAATTATGCTCGATCTTTTTACTCAGCTCTCTATTGCAACACCGCGTGATCTTTTGATGTGAGTGCGAATAAACTACTTTGCAATGCAGTTTGCGCTGATCTAGCGCTATAGGGTTTTTTTTACACAGCGTGTGTTAAAAATATAGTCAACGCGAGCCCAAAAGTGATGATTTTCACAGCGCATTAAATAGAAAAATTATCGCAAAATTATTATCAATTTATTAAATATACGATTTCTAAAAAATCACGTTAAGCTTAGCGAGTTGATTTAAATTGCAGGCTTGGAAAGCGCGCTTTTCCAAGCGGATGAGATACTATAACGAGCTTAGGCATGACCGCAGACGATTTTAACACCCCTCTTTATCTTCCTTATGCAGGCAACAGCCTGTTAGAACTGCCTTTACTCAATAAAGGCTCAGCATTTACAGCTGAAGAACGTAGTAGCTTTAACCTCCATGGCTTAATTCCACATACGATTGAGACCATTGAAGAACAAAGCCAACGTTCTTACCAACAATATTGCAATTTTAATGATGCGATCAATAAGCACATTTATCTACGCAATATTCAAGACACCAATGAAACTTTGTTCTATCACCTGATTCAAAACCATTTGAGTGAGATGATGCCAATTATCTATACCCCAACGGTGGGTGAGGCTTGTCAGAATTTCTCTGATATTTACCGCCGTCACCGTGGGGTATTTATTTCATATCCTGACCGCGCACACATTGATGACATTTTGCATAATGTGACCAAGAAAAATGTCAAAGTGATTGTGATTACCGATGGCGAACGTATTTTAGGTTTAGGTGACCAAGGGATTGGCGGAATGGGGATTCCGATTGGTAAATTGTCGCTGTATACCGCATGTGGCGGTATTAGCCCGGCTTATACCTTGCCAATTACACTAGATGTTGGCACCAACAACCAACAACTGTTAAACGACCCAATTTATATGGGTTGGGCACAGCCGCGTATTTCCGGCGATGAGTATTACGAATTTGTGGATGAAGTGATTCAAGCCATTCGTCGTCGTTGGCCTGAGGCATTGATTCAGTTTGAAGACTTTGCACAAAAAAATGCCATGCCATTGTTAAATAAATATCGTGATGAAATTTGTTGTTTCAATGATGATATTCAAGGTACAGCAGCCGTGTCTGTGGGCAGTTTAATTGCAGCAAGTCGTGCGGCAGGTAAACAGCTCAAAGACCAGAAAGTGGCGTTCTTAGGTGCAGGTTCAGCAGGCTGTGGTATTGCAGAACAGATCGTGGCGCAAATGGTGGCAGAAGGGTTAACTGATGCACAAGCACGTCAACGTGTATTTATGGTCGACCGTTTTGGTTTAATTACCGAAAATCAGCCGAACTTGCTCGATTTCCAACGCAAACTGGCGCAAAAACCAGAACATGTAAATGCATGGGCGGATGCCAATGACATGATTTCATTGCTCGATGTGGTGAAACATGCACAACCAACCGTACTCATTGGTGTGTCAGGTCAACCGGGCTTATTCACAGAAGAAGTGATTAGAACAATGGCCAGTCATTGTGAACGTCCGATTGTATTGCCATTGTCAAACCCAACCTCGCGTGTTGAAGCGATTCCTTCGGATATTGTGCAGTGGACGGAAGGCCGTGCTTTGATTGCAACAGGCAGCCCATTTGCACCAGTGAACTACCAAGGGCAGTTATATAACATTTCACAATGTAATAACTCATATATCTTCCCGGGGATTGGTTTAGGGGTGTTGGCTGTAGGCGCGAAGCGTGTGACGGACAATATGTTGATGGCATCAAGTAATGCTTTGGCTGATTGTTCACCGAAGTTACAAGATCCAAATGCAGACTTGTTGCCTGATTTAGATCAGATTCAACAAGTTTCGCGCATTATTGCCTTCAAAGTCGCTAAAGCTGCTATGGCAGACCGCGTTGCTTCGTTTATGACCGACGAACAGTTACGTAAAGCGATTGAAGCGAATTATTGGACGGCAACCTATCGTCCATATAAACGTGTACCGTTTTAAGTGAAATGAAAAAAAGGCGCCTCAGGCGCCTTTTTTATAGACTAATACATCAGCTTAGTCTTCGATTAATTCTTCGAGCAATTCTTTACTTGGGGCAAAGTAATAAGCACCGTCCACAGGGCGGACAAAGTGTAATAAGCGGTCATGAATACCATCACCACTGGTGCCAAACATTTGCAACAGCATTTGATCGACAATACTTAAGTTGTTGGTATAGGCAATAAAGAATAAACCTTGGTCACCACGTCCATCACCATAAGGAAGAGAGTGACGTAGAATCGCCAACTCTTCACCGCTTTCATCTTCGACAATAGCACGTGCAGTATGGGCATTGTCTGGCTTCACATCATCATCAAGCTCAATACTTTCAAGTTTAGTGCGACCAATGACTTGTTCTTGCGCATCGACTTTTAGACGTTTCCATTTTTCAAGATCATGGGCATAGCGCTGGGCAAAGATAAAGGAACCATCCGCAAAAATGCCTGCCTCTTGGGGCAGTAGTGCAGTTTCAGCACGGTCATCAGGGAATTGTGGATTTTCAGTGCCATCAATAAAGCCGGTTAAGTCACGACCATCAAAGTTACGGAAGCAGACACGCTCATCTAAAACCTCGACTTTGTCCTGAATACCATCAAAAAAGGCTTGGCTTAAAGCAAAGCAGATATCCGTACGCTGTGCAGCAATATGAATCAGGACATCTGCAGCTTGGACGGGCATATGGAAAGAACCATGAATCGCCTCAAGCTGTTTAAAGCCTTCAGGGCTTTGATCATGGAGCTGTTGCCAAAGTTCTGGACCAAATGCCACCGCCGTTTTGACTTGGGCTTGTGGATGCTGGGTAATTAAACGATCACGGGTGCTGTGCAGTGCTGCAAGTTGCTGTTTAAGCTCGGCAATAGTTAAATCTTTTAGGCGTAAAACAATAAAACGGGCATGGTCAGAAGGTAATGGCAAAATGACAGATTGAGCGGTCATTCTTAGCTCCTTTTAAGATATTTTTGCTATATGGCTGTGAGCTATTGTGCCCGAGCAGATCACAGCTGCATAGGGTGCCTTTGAAAATTAACCTGTGATTGAATTTAGCCTCACCCGAGAAACGACCTATAATAAGGCTGATTTTTTTATTGAGGCTCTAGCATGTCCTATCAACTTTGGCTCGGTTTTATGCTGGCATGTTGGGTGATTAGTATTTCTCCTGGCGCCGGGGCCATCGCCTCGATGTCGAGTGGACTCAACTATGGTTTTCGCCGTGGCTATTGGAATGCCTTGGGCTTGCAGTTGGCCTTATTATTACAAATTGGCATTGTGGCAGCAGGGGCAGGGGTATTATTTGCCACAACGCCGTGGGCATTTTTGGTGGTGAAATGGTTTGGTGTAGGCTATTTATTGTATTTGGCGTATTTACAGTGGACCGCACCTGTACAGTCAATTGAAATTAAAAACGACACGCAATTGAAATCGCCAGCGAAACTGGTACTGAGTGGCTTTTTGGTGAATATGAGTAATCCTAAAGCCATTGTGTTTTTACTCGCCGTCCTGCCGCAATTTATTGATCTGTCCAAACCACAGTGGCCGCAATATCTGACTATGGCATTTACCATGATTAGTATTGATCTGATCATTATGGCAGGCTATACCGGTTTGGCTGCCAAAGTCTTACGCTTACTTAAATCACCTCGACAGCAAAATATAATGAATAAAAGCTTTGCGACCCTATTTGCAGGCGCTGCATTTTTACTGAGTTTGGTACATCAGTAAAACCGAAGTGAAAAAAGCAGCCACCATGAGGTGGCTGCTTAATGGGCTGTTATTTGCCGATAAAATCATGAAAACTTTGGAAACGTTCGCTATGGCTAAAGTAATCTGCTGAAGCCAAGGAACCCGCGATGGTCAGATGGCCACCATCGAGTGAATATGGCGCTCCTTGAGTGTCGAGCTGGGACGCGGCAAAGAGATCAGGCTGTTTTAAAAACAGCATTGATGGATAAGGCGCGAGCAGTTGCTCAATTTTTTGATGTGCCTGTTGTAAGCGTTGTTGTTGGATATTGGACATATCACCTTCTAAATTAAAGTCTTGCCCCACCCACAAGGCACGCTTATAGCTATTGCCGACATGTTTATTGAACGTGTACGGTGCTGCCATGACCACCACTTTTTTATCGAGTGATTTAAGGTGGCTGATCAAATCACTAAAATCTTGTTGATGGTTGTTGGACATGACGGCTAACCATGAGCCTGCCAAAATCACCACATCATAGTGATGCACATTTTTTTGGAAGTAGTCGCGGTTAATTAAACATTGTTGGTAAGCACGTGATAGCTTCGGCCCACTATAGTTTTCAGCAAAACTTGGGTAGCACCAATTGGTGGTGATGCTATGAATATTTAAATTCATTTTCTGTCCAATCGTGTTCCAAAATGGAAGATTGTGACCAGCATAGGAGTCGCCAAATAAAATGGCTCTTTTGGCTGTGCTGTCTTGACTGCCAATTTGACACTTCAAGCCATCTGCACCGACTTGTAAGCTAGGAATACTATCAACACTGTAAAAGCAGTAACCATCCTCAGGCAAAGGCATCTTTAAGGTTTTGGTCATGGCGATATATTCAGGGCTAGCACGACTTGGTACGCCAGCCATCTTGAAAATGCCCGCATAGCTGATAAACAAACAGGCAATGGCTAGCGTAAACACAGCGTAGCCTTTGCTGAGGTTCAGTTTTAACAATGGCTTAGCGATAGGCGTTTCGACCCATTTATAACTGAGCCAACCGAGAAGCACGGAGAGTGCAATGCCTAAGCCAATGATGGTGAAGCTTTTATCTAACGCAAAATAACCGATAAAGAACACAATTGGCCAATGCCACAGGTAGATTGAATAGGATGAGTTGCCTAAAAATTGCAGGATTTTCGGACGTGTCAGCCATGAATCTTGGCGATTGGCGATGAGAATCAGCATGGTGCCGACCACTGGAAGTAACGCAGCATAGCCTGGCCAAATACTTTCAGGACTAAAGATAAAGGCACTGATCAGAATACAGACGAAGCCTGTATATTCGAGCAGTTTTTGTTGCAGCACCGACAAAGACAGTTGGCTAAAGAACAGGTACACCATACCGCCAGCCAACATTTCCCATGCCCGTGTCGGCAACATAAAGAAGGAAAAGATACGGTGCTGTGAAGACAGAAACACCGAAAGGAGCAAGGAAATCACAAATCCGAGAACGATCACTACTTTAAAGCTGCTTAGACTGCGATTGAACTTGGCCACTAAAGCCAAAACAATCGGCAGCAGCATATAAAACTGCCATTCAACTGATAATGACCAGGTATGTAATAAGATCTTATCGTGGGTATTTGCGGCAAAATAGTCACCTGCTTCACGGAAGTATTCTACGTTGGACAGGAACACAATACTGAGTGCAGCATGTTTGGCATAGCTACGATATTCCTCGGGAATCAGTACATACCAACCCACTACACCAATCACTGCGGTGAGGACAAGTAGAGCAGGCAAAATACGTATGGCACGAGCGAGGAAAAATTGAAACAGCGAGAATTGTTGCTGTTGTAATTGGCTGACAATGATTTTGGTCATCAGAAAACCCGAAATCACAAAGAAAATGTCCACACCAATAAATAGGCCTGTGGCTGCACTGAGGACGCCAAAGTGAAAGAGCACCACGAAGCTTACGGCATATGCTCTTAAACCATTGATATCATATCTAAAATTTTGTTTTTTTTGTGGTGTCATAGTTGATTCACCAGTCGATCGAATAATAATTTTTAATTAAAATAGCTGTTGTTGTTTTGACTGTTATATAAAAAACTGCCTTAGAGGAGAAGTCTCAACAGCAATTTTTTCTTAACAAATCGTGATTGGTCGCATGCAGTTGTTGTGTTCATATTTTATTTTTTTGCTTGAATTTTGCACTATTCTCAATGATTTTTTATTTGAACACAATTATTATTTTGATTGTTTTATAGAGGGCGGATTGTGTGGGTTGTATCGTTATAAATATTTGAATAACAAGTTTTTTAATTTTATTTTAAGCCATCGAGCATGCCTAAACACACTCGATGTAATCCCAAATTTTAAGTTACTTTTTTAATTTTTTGTACCGTAAAAATCAGGGCAAATAATAAAGCCATAGTCATAACGATACTCAAGCCACTCGAAATATTGAGTCCTGCACTTGACCAGAGTCCGACGCTAATACCGACTTGGGCAAAACCAAAGGCCCACCACACCATGTGTTGGGGAGAATGTGCCACTAAGCGTGCGGTTAATGCTGGAATCACTAACAATGCGCCCATTAACAGCGAGCCAACTGCTTTTAAGGCCAATACTGTAAACAGCGCCAACAACAACATAAACACCAGACGCTGCCATTTGGCATTAATGCCTTCACTCACTGCAATATCTGGATCAATGGCAATTTGAATCTGTGCTTGCCAATAGACATAGAGTACAGCCAAGGCTGCCGCAATCACCACTGCAAAGGTGGGTAAATCCATCCAAGAGATTTGCAGTAAATCACCAAATAAGTAGCTGAGTAATTCAGGTCTTAAGCTTGGGATTTGTTGAATAAACAATAAGCCTGAGCAGAGTAAGGTCGCAGAACACAAGGCCAGTAGTGCATCATTGGGCAGACGTGGATCATGTAAAATCCACAAAATTCCCACCAGCATTATTGCTAAAGCTGTGACGCCTACCCAAAGCGGTAAGCTCAGGGCACCTGCAATCGCAACACCCAATAAGGTACCGTGAGCCATGGTATCGGCAAAAAAAGACATACGGCGCCACAGCATCAAACAACCCAATGGCGCGGTTAAAAACACCAATAAGGTGCCCATCACCCACGCAGGCAACAGCAGTTGTAACCATTCCATCATGTGTTAAACCTCCGGTTCTGGGTGAATATGGGGGCGTGAGTCATGTTGGCAGGGTTGGGCTGAATCGCCATGCGCACAGTGATCGTGATGATGTTGATAGAACATACGATGTTTGCCAAAAATTGCTTGGTACTCAGGATGCTGCTGAACACTTTCAGGTAAACCACTACAACAAATATGTTTATTTAAGCACACCACACGATGTGTACCTTGCATAACCCATTGCAAATCATGCGACACCATCAGTACCGCACAGCCATATTTGGCCGGCAAACTGCTGACATAGTCATATAGTTCAGCTTCTGACTGAATGTCTAGGCCTTGCATTGGCTCGTCTAAAACCAAAATATCCGGTTGACGCAATAAGGCACGTGCAATTAAGACCCGTTGACGTTCGCCGCCAGACAACTGTTGCACTTTGGAATGTTGTAGTTTGCTAATACCTGTGTCGCGGATGACATCTGCACGAATATCGGCTGGGCATTTTTCAAGTGCCAATAAGTCACAGACACGTAAAGGTAAACTATGCGAAGGATTAAACTTTTGTGGCACATACGAAAATTTAAGTTTTCTATGGCTGATGACTTGGCCCGCATAGGGTTTGACAATCCCCAACATGACTTTAATCAGTGTAGATTTGCCGGCACCATTGGGCCCAATTAAGGTCACAATTTCTTGTTGATGGAGCGCAAAGTCGACCTGTTTTAAAATATCACGTTCATCTATGCGCACGTGAATCTTATTCAGTTCAATCAGAGTAGTATTCATACGCTACGGCACTGCTGACAAAGGCCTGAAATTTCAATAATACGATGATGAGGAGTAAAGCCATCATCGGCAGCCATATGATCCAATTGTTGTAATAAGGCTTGGGCAGACGCTTCTTTAACGACTTTACAGGCTGTACAAATTAAAAAAGCCGCTTGATGGCCTTCACGGGGATGACAGCATGGAATATACGCATTAATAGAAGTCAGGCGATGAATCAGCCCTTTTTCGAGTAGAAAATCGAGTGTCCGATAAACGGTAGGTGGCGCTGCAGGGCGATCTGCCGCGCTTTTAATTTTTGCCAATAGGTCATAAGCGCCCACGGGACCTTCAGCATCAAAAATAAGTTGCAACACTTCTTTACGTAATGGGGTTAAACGTGCACCTGTTGTCGCACACAGACGTTCGGCCTCTGCAAGACGTGCAGCGACATCGTGATGATCGTGGACACCGTGCAAAACATTGTGGTGTTCATGCGAACATGAGCTCATGCGCAAACCTCAGTAAAAAAAGCAAACAAAATGGGGGCTAAATTTTAGCACGAAGTGGCTAGGGTTTCGATTAGACGTAGGTATTTTTGTCCAGTTGTTATATTATAACAGTAGTTAAAAATGTAGTGATCTCTCCTCATGTCCCGTTTTATTGCATTTATGTCACTGGCTTTGCTGGCAAGTCTATCTTGGGCAGAAGGCTTAGTCATCTCCACACAGCCGATTTACCTCATTGCCAAGGAAGTGACAAAAGGGGTGGAAACACCGACTTTATTGTTGGCAGATCAAACAGGACATGATGTCAGCTTAACCCCGCAGCACCGTAAAATGATTCAAGATGCTTCATTGGTGATTTGGTTGGGTCAAGCGCATGAAGCACCGTTAGAGAAGCTCTTGGGTTCGGACCCTAAAGCGATTGCGCTATTGGATTCTAGCTTATTAAAGCTATTGCCTCAGCGCAGTACACGTGGCGAGGCACTCAAAGACACGCTAGATACCCATGTGTGGTTAGACCCGAACAATGCTGTGCGTATTGCATTCTTCATTGCAGTACTACGTGCCCAACAGTTCCCTGAACATCAAGCGGCTTATTGGCGCAATGCGCAGCGCTTTGCACAGGAGTTGTTTATCCATGCACAGCGTTATCAGCGTGTCCCGCAAGACAACGCCTATTGGGCCTATCATGATGCGTATCAATACTTAGAGCGTCCATTGAATTTACATTTTGCAGGTGCATTGACCAATGACCCGCATGTTGCACCTACAGTGGCACAAATTAAATACCTCAATGACAGCCGTCCATTTAAGCGTATGTGCTTATTGGCAGAGGGTCATGCCTCAAAAAATCAGTATCAAAAGCTAGGTTCTATTGTGTTTGAGAAAGTCGATGAGACCATGGGACATGCGGACAATTTTGTCCAAGCTTGGCGTCAGTTGGCGGATAAAACCCAGAATTGCGTATTAAGTGCGCGAAAGTAATGCAAAAAATAACCGTTTTTTGAATATTCACCTTAAATTACAATCGTGCAAAAAAACACGACTAAGGTCGTTAAAAGATTGCATGTTCTAGGGTGTAACTCTATAATGCCTGCGATTAAAAACGATCATCAGCTAAACTTGTCAAGCGTAATTGCTGTGAGTGGGTAAAAAATGAGCCGAACTAGTCGCTTGATTGACCGACGATTAGCGAAAGCTTTGGTCCTCTTACAAGCATTCATGATTCCAGTATCAGGTCTTTTGGCTTGGGCTGTGAAGGATACAACCGCTGCAATCAGTGCCGCACTTGGTGCGCTTGTCTGTTGGCTGGCGAGTTGCTATTTTTCTTGGCAGTCTTTTCGTACAGCAGGCGCTCGAGCTTCTCAGCAAGTTTACTTAAACATGTTTAGAGGCTTAATGGGTAAGTTTGCGATTGTGATCGTAGGATTCGTTTTGATTTTAAGCAGTGTCAAACCGTTGTCAGCGGGGGCATTGTTCTGTGGTTTTATTCTCGTTCAAGCGATGTCGTGGGTCGCTCCTTTTTGGGTGTCACGTCAAAAACGATGAATATCAGCACAAGCAAAAATTGAAAAGTTTTTTGGAGTTAGGCGAGATATCAAGCAGCACGCGATGTTCGCTTATCTCTATATTAGTATTTGACATTGACCAGGTGTGATTTATGGCTGCTGAAGAACATGCCCTTACTTCGACCGAGTATATCAAGCATCACTTGACTAACATGACCTATGGCAAAATGCCAGACGGTTCTTGGAAGTTAGCTGAGACTGCTGAAGAAGCTCAACAGATGGGGTTCACTGCTATCCACTTGGATTCAATGGGTTGGTCAATCGGCCTTGGTATCATTTTCTGTTTCTTATTCTGGATTGTAGCGAAGGCAGCAAATGCTGGCGTTCCAACTAAATTCCAGTCTGCGATTGAAATGATTATCGAGTTTGTTGACTCAAGTGTCCGTGACACCTTCCATGGCAAATCGCGTTTAATCGCACCGCTTGCATTGACCATTTTCGTGTGGATTTTCCTCATGAACGCAATGGACTTAATCCCAGTTGACTTCATCCCGTATGCAGCTCAGGTGATTGGTGCAAACGTATTTGGTATGGACCCTCACCACGTTTACTTTAAGATTGTTCCATCTACAGATATCAACGTAACTTTAGGTATGTCGTTGTCTGTATTTGCCTTGATCTTATTCTACGGCGTACGTGAAAAGGGTGTGGGCGGCTTCGTGAGTGAATTTGCACTCAACCCGTTCAATCCAAGTAATATGTTTTTTAAAATTTTACTTATTCCAGTAAACTTAGTTTTAGAGTTAGCGACTTTCTTAGCGCGTCCAGTTTCATTGGCTCTACGACTGTTTGGTAACATGTATGCAGGTGAGTTAATCTTCATCCTAATCGCATTATTACCGTTCTGGATCCAATGGGCACTGTCTGTGCCTTGGGCAATTTTCCATATTCTTGTGATTACACTACAAGCTTTCGTATTCATGATGTTAACCATCGTTTACTTAAGCATGGCGAGTGAAAAGCACTAATCATATTTCTTATTTAATCATTCGTTAATGGTTAGATGATAATTGGTTTTGATATAACCTAACATTTGAGGATTTTTTCATGGAATTAGTACTTGGTTTATCTGCTATTGCAGTTGCTATTTTAATTTCTTTTGCTGCATTAGGTACAGGTATCGGTTTCGCACTTTTAGGTGGCCGTTTCCTAGAAGCTGTTTCTCGTCAACCAGAATTAGCTCCACAACTTCAAACACGTATGTTCATCGTAGCGGGTCTTCTAGATGCGATCCCAATGATCAGCGTTGGTATTGGCTTATTCATTCTTTTCGCTAATCCATTTGTAGGTTAATCAGCTTAATTCCTAAATTAAACTATTGAGGAATAGCAATGAATATCAACCTCACATTGATAGGCCAAGCAATTGCATTTGCGATCTTTGTCGCATTCTGCATGAAGTTTGTATGGCCACCACTAATCAATGCGATTAGTGAGCGTCAGCGTAAAATCGCTGATGGCTTAAATGCGGCTGAAAAAGCAAAAGCTGACCTTGCGGATGCGCAAGCTCAAGTGAAAGCTGAATTAGACGCAGCTAAAGCACAAGCGGCTCAATTGATTGAACAAGCGAACCGCCGCGGTGCGCAATTGGTAGAAGAAGCGCGTACTCAAGCAACTGCTGAAGGTGAGCGTATTCGTCAACAAGCGAAAGATGCTGTTGATACTGAAATCAATGCTGCACGCGAACAATTACGTCAACAAGTGGCTGCTCTTGCAGTGACTGGTGCTGAGAAAATTCTTAGCCAGCAAGTTGACGCAGAAGCTCACAATGCCATGCTGACTCAGCTGGCTGCTAAACTTTAAGAGAGGCGGATTATGGCTGAACTCTTGACGTTGGCACGCCCATACGCTAAAGCAGCATTTGCTTACGCTTCTGAGCAAGGTGCAACTGACGCTTGGTCAAATGCACTTAACTTGCTCAGTGCTGCGGTGCAAGACGAAGCATTTTCAGCTTATCTAAATCGCCCTGAGCTTACTCCTGCCCAGCAGGTAAGTCTTTTTGCTAAAGTTTTAGGTGAAGACCAAACGACAGCAGTGTCAAACTTTTTGACCATGCTTGCAGAAAATGCACGTTTGGCTTTGCTTCCTGAAATTCAAGCAGAATACGAACAGCTTAAATCACAGAATAACAATGTTGTGGATGTCGTAATTGAATCGGCATTCCCATTAACTTCTGTACAAGAACAATTGCTTGCTCATGCGTTAGAAAAACGTTTTGAAGCAGCAGTAAGTGTTTCTGTAGAAGTTAATCCAGCGTTAATCGCGGGTGTTGTTATTCGTGCAGGCGACCAAGTGATAGATGATTCTGCGCTTAACAAGCTTGAAAAAATGCGGACTCGTCTTCTTGCGTAATTGCAAATAAGAAGACAGAACTTTAAAAAGATTGAGGTATAGCGCAATGCAACAACTGAATCCATCCGAGATCAGTGCGCTCATTAAACAGCGTATCGGCGATCTGGACACCAGCGCAACCGCTAAAAACGAAGGTACCATTGTTATGGTATCTGACGGTATTGTGCGCATTCACGGTCTTGCTGATGCAATGTACGGTGAAATGATCGAATTCGACGGCGGCTTATACGGTATGGCACTGAACCTAGAACAGGATTCAGTGGGCGTCGTTGTTTTAGGTAACTACTTAAGCCTTCAAGAAGGCCAAAAAGCGCGTTGCACAGGTCGTGTATTAGAAGTTCCGGTTGGTCCAGAACTTTTAGGCCGTGTAGTAGATGCTTTGGGTAACCCAATTGATGGTAAAGGCCCAATTGATGCTAAATTAACTGATGCTGTTGAAAAAGTAGCACCAGGCGTAATTTGGCGTCAATCGGTAGATGAGCCTGTACAAACTGGTTATAAATCAGTTGATACAATGATTCCAGTTGGCCGTGGCCAACGTGAATTAATCATCGGTGACCGTCAAACTGGTAAAACAGCAATGGCGATCGATGCGATCATCGCTCAGAAGAACTCTGGCATTAAATGTGTATACGTAGCAGTTGGTCAAAAACAATCAACTATTGCTAACGTTGTACGCAAGCTAGAAGAAACTGGCGCTATGGCGTATACAACTGTTGTAGCAGCAGCGGCAGCGGATCCAGCAGCAATGTTGTTCCTAGCTCCGTACTCTGGCTGTACAATGGGCGAATACTTCCGTGACCGCGGTGAAGATGCGTTAATCATTTATGATGACTTGTCTAAGCAAGCTGTTGCTTACCGTCAAATTTCATTGCTTTTACGCCGTCCACCAGGTCGTGAAGCTTACCCAGGTGACGTGTTCTATCTACATTCACGTCTACTTGAGCGTGCTTCTCGTGTATCTGCTGACTACGTTGAGAAATTCACGAATGGTGAAGTTAAAGGCCAAACTGGTTCATTAACTGCTTTACCAATCATTGAAACTCAAGCGGGTGACGTATCTGCATTCGTACCAACCAACGTAATTTCGATTACTGATGGTCAGATCTTCCTTGAAACATCATTGTTCAACGCGGGTATTCGTCCTGCTGTGAACGCGGGTATCTCTGTATCTCGTGTTGGTGGTTCAGCGCAGACTAAAGTCATCAAGAAATTATCTGGTGGTATCCGTACTGCACTTGCACAGTACCGTGAATTAGCAGCGTTTGCTCAGTTCGCTTCTGACCTTGATGAAGCAACGCGTAAGCAACTTGAACACGGTCAACGCGTAACTGAATTAATGAAGCAAAAACAATATGCTCCATATTCAATCGCTGACCAAGCTGTTTCAATCTATGCATCTAACGAAGGCTACATGGCTGACGTAGAAGTGAAGAAAATCGTAGACTTCGATACTGCGTTAATCTCTTACTTCCGTTCAGAACACGCTGCGTTAATGCAAAAAGTTGACGAGACTGGTGCTTGGGATAAAGACATCGAAGCAGCATTCAAATCAGGCATTGAAACGTTCAAAGCGACTCAAACTTACTAATTTCAACACGGGTTGGATTTAGTGTCGGTTTGGTTCACGGAATCAACCTTCGGAGGCTCGAAAGGGCCTTCGAATACTAGG
>CAVBYE010000050.1:0-17974 GCA_963599285.1 Bacteroidaceae bacterium
ATCGAGAGAATAGGCCCCTGATCATAAACCTCAAAACCTGTATAAGGTGCTGGTAATTCAATTTTAGTACGCACACCAAATGGAATTTGATAAACCAGTGTGTTCCATTCTCGATCGGTGTTCTCTATTTCTACTGTTAATTCACATGGCTGACCTCTTAAATCGTCATTATAGGATTTACATTCTGCGTAGAAATCAAGCCCCAATGTATCAGCGAACGTTTCTCGCTCTGTCAGTTTGATGATCACATCTTCCGACCCATCTGAAACCTGCGTACCACGGTAACGTAACCATTGATTATTTTTCCACATTAAAGGTGTCTGCGCCTGCCATTGTAAATTTTGATTATTGGCTAAGGTACTGACCACCTGAGTACTTGAGAAACCAATTGCAAAAGGAATTTGATCATTTAATAGGCCTTGACACGACGTCGGTGTTCCATCTCCTAATTCACAGCTCACTTTATTTTTGGTTGTCGGGAGTTGTAATTGAATAATGACGGGTGAGTCGGTTGAACTTTGCGCATCCCCCATTAAATCATTTTTCACGCCATAGGCTTTCCAAACAATACTTGATTGAGTGGGTATGCTGACTGCTAGACCACTGACTGGAATATGTACGTATCTAGTGACTCGAGAGCCGTCATTTAAGCGAACCTCAGCGCTTGCATAACAAGGTGCTGCACTATCATCCGCAAAGCACTGTACAAAAACAGTGTCTAGAGGTGCGTATTGGAAATCCCAGTTCCATGTCGAGAAGTGTGACACTGTAGCATGTACTGCCAAACCTGTTGAAGACTGCAGCGATTCAACGACATGCCCAATTCCCTCTTCGATCCATAAACCTTTGTTCTGATCGAAAAACCACATGGGAATCTGTGTACCAACTTGCATTGTTTGATTGTTAATACTGCTTACAGGTAAGTTCATGCGCAAATCTGCGGTTTTACCTTGTGCTAATTGTAGCGTTTCACCTTGGGCATTCTTAAAAGTGGCAGAGATCATACCTGCACTAATTAAATCAACAATTTGGTTTTGGGCATTTTGTGCGACACCGTTGGCAGGCATCGCATTTAAATCTTGGCTTTGAATGTCCCAAGGGCTAAATTCTACGGTCACCTGCCCTGTTGCAACTTGACTATTCGGACGTATAAATGCATTTTCAGGAATCGTAATGCTTGCATTCATCTGCTGACTTTCAATCCTCTGTGCTTTTTCAATTGCAGCAACTGTAATGACGTTTTTCACTGCCAATAAACGAGCACTAATATTCTCTAATTCATTTGCTTTTAGGCGTAAAGACTGGCTCACAAAGCCCGCTTTATCTATTTTCACCACCACATTGTCTAAATTTTGCGGAATATTAACGCTAAATTGAGCCTGACCTTCGTGATTAGTGCTAAAGCTTTGTCCTTCAATGGTAACTTTAGCATCACTTAAGCTGTTACCTTCAGCAGCTAAAATCAGTGCTGAGACTTGTTTTTGTATAATATTTTCAGTGGGCGGTGTTATGGGGTCTTTAGAATCTGAGTCATTACAACCCACTAAAATCACGCCGAGCATGCCGATCAAGGCAATATTCTTCCATTTAGATTTCATTGTTATTCTCTCTCACTATCATTTTTTGCTTAAATATCCACCAATCTAAACCTTCCATTAAATTGCGTATTTTTTCAACAAAATAAGCTTTTGATTACATTTTTGGACACCGCTTTTAAGGCTATAATGCCGACACACTCCTATAGAAGTTCTCGCTTATGGCGCATTCGCAATTGATTGCTGTCGTGTTTATGGTGCTGTCGATGATCTCGTATCAGATTAGTGCCTCGTTTGCTAAGCAGCTGTTTTTGCACCTAGATCCATTAAGCGTAACCATTTTGAGGCTATGCTTTGCGTCCGTTATTGTCTTTGTGATGTTCCGTTCATGGCATATTTTAAAACGCTTGAGTTTCCTCAAGTGGCGTGATTTGCTTTGCTATAGCGCGGCCTTATGTTTAATGAACGTGTTGTTCTATCTTTCTCTGGGTAAATTGCCACAAGGTATTGCTGTTGGTCTGGAGTTTATTGGGCCTTTGGGTTTGGCTTTGTTGTCTATTCAACATCGCGGTGATTATGTGTGGGTACTCTTGGCGATTTTAGGGATTGGGCTTATGGTGCCATGGGGGCAAAGTGGGGAAAACTTTGACTTGATTGGTGCTGCATGTGCACTAGGGGCTGGTCTGTGCTGGGCGTTTTACATTTATTTTGGCCAAAAAGTGGTGCATCAGAATATTGGTATGCATGCGCTCACCCTTGCAATTGGCTTATCTGCTTTGTGTTTACTGCCTATTGGGCTCATGCATAATGCTCCTGCACTGCTACAGACCGAATATTGGGGCAAAGCCTTGGCGATTGCTATTTTAGCCACAGCAATTCCCTATGCCTTAGACTTAAAAGCGCTTAAGCACTTAACCAAAACCAGCTATGGCACTTTGTCCAGTATTTCACCTGCCTTGGCTGCCCTCACGGGTCTGGTGTTATTAGGTGAAAAAATTAGCCTGCTGCAATGGCTAGCCTTGGCCTTTATTATGCTCGCGTCCATTGGCGTGACCGTTCGGGCAGCACGTCAAGCCAAAGCTTAAACTAGACTATCTTTATCGAGCTTTTTGTATTTTTGGTATTCAGTTTGGTATTTCTTGGCTAAGCTTTGTTTTTGTTTATCTTCTAAAATTTTCCCTGCTTGTTGAAAAAAACCATGCTCTTCTTCTTTAAGATGATGATGTACGGTGTCTGATAGTTTTTTAGCAATTGCAAGCCACCCGGGGTTACTCATCTCGGTTTCTGTCAGTTGCTCAAGTAGTTCATCCATTTCATGGTGTTCGGCCAAGGCATGGCGACTGATATTTAAACCTGCATCCGTCATCATTAGGGGAATATAAAAATAACGATCTTCTGCAACTGCATGTGCGAACAGCTCATTTTTAAATTGTTCAAACAATTGGCGTCGTTCAGGGCTATCGCCTGAGGTGTCAATTAAGGCCGCTGCCAATTGCCGCTGCAGATCATGGCTTTCACGTAAGGCTTCAAAAATAGTGGTCATGGGATGCTCCGTGCTGTTTTTTATTGTTGTCTCTATTTTAGGCCAATGCAGCTGCACATTCAGACGTGATTTGAGGAGCTTCTTGTATGAATCATTTTACCAATCAGAAGCACAGCTCAGTACTTAAGCACTCCACATCTGATAAGCCATGCGACAAATCAGCAGAGTCACTAAAATGAGGAATAACACCCGAATAAATCCACTGCCATATTTTAAAGCCAATTTTACCCCAAGCAATGCCCCCAAAATATTGGCCATGGCCATGAGTGCACCCAATTGAAATAGGACGTGTCCACTCGGTACAAAGAAGCTTAAAGCAGCAAAATTGGTGGTAAAGTTACCAATTTTAGACAATGCAGAGGCATGTAAAAAATCGACATGTAAATAACGAATAAAAAAGAAAATAAAAAAGCTGCCAGTGCCAGGGCCAAAAATACCGTCATAAAATCCAATTGCGAGACTACCTAGGCCGGCCAAAAGCAGTATTTTTTTATTGAGCTGCTGTTCACGATGTACTTGACCAAATTGCTTTTTGACCAAGGTATAAATCGCAATCACAATCAGCATGACCAATACAAAGGGGCGAAATAGCTCGACCGGAATGAGGGTCACACTGGCTGCCCCTAAAAAGGCACTCACTAAACTGCAACTGGCAATCACCGCGAGTAACAACCACGGCAATTTCACTTGTTTTAAATAAGAACGGGCGGCCGATGCAGTCCCAAAAATAGAGGCCAACTTATTGGTGCCAAAGGCGGTTGCAGGCGCGAGTTGTGGCAAACTGCCCATTAAGGCGGGAATTTGGATGAGACCACCTCCACCGACAGCGGCATCAATCGCTCCTGCCATAAAGGCAAACAGCATTAAACTGATGATGATCTCAATATCCATAACAGCGCTCGATTAGAGGTTTAACACACGTTTCGGTACGAGACGTTTTTTGTCGGTAATTTCCGCTAAGCCCAAGCATTGCTCAGCATCAAACACCAACACTTGTTCAGCTGCTGCGTGTTCAATATTACTTTCCATCCCACGGCTGAAATACAGTGCACGCCCTTCAGGCACTTGAACGTGAGGCAAATGCTGTACTGGTGCATAAGCAGGGAGTAACAAAGCATCACGCTGTTCTTCAGTTAAACTTTCTAAGTATTCAATGGTATAACTTGGAATTAAATCAAATAATCCAGTTTTGGTACGATGTAAATGGGTTAAGTGACCATAGGTACCTAGAGCTTTGGCAATATCTTCGCCTAAAACACGAATATAAGTGCCTTTTGAACAGGTCACATCCAGCGTAATGCTGTTTTCAGTAAAGGAAAGCAGTTGAATATCTAAAATGGTAATTGGGCGTGCTTCGCGTTCAATTTCAATCCCCTTTCGAGCTAACTCATATAAAGGGCGGCCTTCTTTTTTAAGTGCTGAGTACATCGGTGGAACTTGCTGAATCTCCCCCATAAACTGGGCCAATACCGCCTCAATCTCCGCTTGCGTCAATGCAGGTACAGCTTGCTCAAGCAGCACCTCACCTTCGACATCACCCGTTGTCGTACTGTGACCTAAAAACACCGTGGTTTGATAGCGTTTGACTGAATCTAGTAAATAATGTGAAAACTTAGTCGCCTCACCTAAACAAATCGGCAATAAGCCTGACGCCAAGGGATCTAATGCACCTGTATGGCCCGCCTTTTGTGCACGATATAACCAACGTACTTTTTGCAATGCCGCATTTGAGCTAATGCCCAACGGTTTATTTAACAAAAACACACCGCTTAAATGACGACGTTGAATTTTAGTGCTAGATGATTTCATAAACAGGTGCTCAATCAAAAGCCAAGAAAAACGATGCTCATGGTAGCAATCCCTCACCTGCTATTACAACTTTTGTCTTGTTTTCGAAGATCACTGTCTGCTATTGATAACAGAAAATCACCCCATAGAGGCATAGGATATGCCAAAGAAGCTCTGGATCGTGCTACTGAGTTTAGTTGTGCTGTGTTTGGTGCTGCTGTTTTGGCTCAGACCTCAAGATGACGCACGCGATGTTACTGCCCCTTCTTCCTCTACAGCAAGCGACGCGCTACCTGCCACGGCTGTACAGACTTTGGCTACAGCCAATACAGTACAAAGCCAAAGTCAGCAAGATACCGAAATCAATTGTCAGTTACGTTTAGATGCCAAGCAAGCGCTCAGCATTAATGAAAAAACTCGGCATTGTTTTGAGTATTTTATTGGTCAATATGGTGAAAAGACCTTAACCGTCATACGCCAAGACTTCATTCGCTATATTGAAGCAGCCTACCCCTTACCCGCTCAAAGCCAAATTATTGATCTATGGGAACGTTATTTAAATTATCGCCAAGCCTTAGCTCAAATTAAAGCCCCACAAGGGGAAGAAAATGCCGCGTATTATCGTGCCATTTTTAGTGCCACGCAAAAGTTGCGACAGCAATTTTTTAGCGCCCACGAAGCCAAAGCACTGTTTGGTCAGGAAGATATTTACCACGACTATACCTTGCAGCGGCTGAATATCTTAGAAAATAAAACCCTGTCTGAAACTCAAAAGGCCCAAGCCTTACACGCCCTGTTTGCCGCTTTACCAACAGATTGGCAAGCCAATTTACAACAACTGACTCAACTCGAAGACCTACGCCAACTCAGCACAGCCCTCAAAGCCCGTGGCGGTAGCGCAGCTGAATTGCATGATCTGCGGGTCAATTTAGTCGGACCTGAGGCTGCAACACGACTTGAGCAGCTCGATCAAGAACGTGAGCAATGGAAAAGCCAAGTAGAACTGTATTTGGCGGCCCGTGATGACATTTTACACAGTAGCCAAAGTGACCAAGCGAAGCAGCAGGCAATTGTGCAGCTGCGTCGCCAGCATTTTCCTGAAACCAATCAACAGCTGCGTTTAGAGACGTTTGAAACCGTTCATGATCAAGGAGGTGAATTGCCGTTTGCACCCTGATTCTAACCACGATGAAATAAGGATATTTAATCATGAAGCTCTATACCCTTCTGTTTGGTGGCTGTGTTCTGGGCTGTAGTGCCCTTGTTCAAGCCGCACAAAGCAGTCAAATTCAAGCACCGTTTGTGATTTCAAACTATGCCAAAACCCAATATCCACTGGTTTTTGCCCACGGCATGGGCGGCTGGATTCGTGCCGGCACTGACGAGCTTGGTGTCGATTATTGGTATCAAATTTTACCAGATTTGGCCCGCAATGGTGCCAACGTCTGGGCAACACGCGTCTCACCTTTTCATGCATCTGAAGTGCGGGGTGAACAGTTATTACAACAAGTCGAAGAAATTTTGGCTGTTACAGGCAAAGCCAAAGTGAACTTATTGGGCCACAGTCATGGTGGGCACAGCATTGCCTATGTGAGTAATGTTATCCCTCAAAAAGTGGCCTCTGCAACTGCAATTGCCAGTCCACTGAAAGGCTCTAAAACTGCAGATTTTATTTTGCAGGTCGAACATACAGCGCTACAACAACCCGTGGTAGAGGTGGTAAATTTTGCCTCTAAAATGTTGGTTTGGGCGCAAGGCATCGCATCGAATAGTGTCCCACATGACGCATTAAATGCAGGTAAAAGTTTAACTGTGGCAGGCTCAACGGCATTTCAAGCACGTTATCCTTTGGGTATGCCAACCACACCGTGCGGTGATGGACCAAGCCAACAACAAGGGATTTATTTTTATTCATTTACCGGTACAGGTACCGTGACCAATAGCTTAGATCCAGATAGCCTGTTGGGTGTCACTGCCAAAATCACTGATCCTAAGGGCGATAATGATGGTTTGGTCAGTCGTTGCAGTGCAAAGTTTGGCAAAACCATCCGTGACAACTACAACTGGAATCATCTCGACATTGTGAATCAATTCTTTGGACTCACCCATGTATTTGCACCTGATCCCGTTTCTATTTATCGGCAACATGCCAATCGCTTAAAGCTACAAGGCTTATAGGCCATAAAAAAAATGCGCCAAAAGGCGCATTTTTTTCAGTTCGATAAAACGTAGAATTACGCTTTACGAGCTGGTAACTTTTCACGAATACGTGCAGCTTTACCAGACAATTCACGTAGGTAGTAAAGTTTAGCACGACGAACGTCACCACGACGTTTCACTTCGATTTTAGCAACGATTGGTGAGTGAGTTTGGAATACACGCTCAACACCAACACCGCTAGAAATTTTACGTACTGTGAACGCAGAGTTCAAGCCACGGTTTTTCTTAGCGATTACAACGCCTTCGAACGCTTGTAGACGTTCACGGTCGCCTTCTTTTACTTTTACAGACACGATTACTGTGTCACCTGGTGCAAAAGCTGGGATGTCTTGTTTAAGCTGAGCATTTTCTACAGCTTGTACTAAAGGATGCTTACCGCTCATGGGTATACTCCAATATGTGCGAGTTAGAAGAGGTCTAATCATCGCTGGGGCTAGAGGCTAAAACGCATAGACCCGATTGACTTTCCCTTTATGCTTGACCGCTTCAATGCATAAAGAGCCTAAATAAGATTTAAACGGCGTTTAAACCTTGGAATCTTTGAGCCATTTTTTTTGCTGTTTGGTCAACTCCACCTGTTCAACCAATTCTGGTCGACGTTCAAGTGTGCGCTGATAACGCTGCAAAAAGCGCCATTTTTCAATATTTGCATGATGACCTGATTTAAGTACCTCAGGCACATCCAAACCTTCAAAATGGTCAGGCTTGGTATATTGTGGGCAATCGAGTAGACCATCCACAAAAGAATCCTGCACATGAGACTGTTCGTCAGACATTGCACCCGGAAGTCTCCGAATAATACTGTCTAACAACACCATCGCTGGCAATTCACCGCCGGATAATACGTAATCCCCAATTGACCATTCCTGATCAACATATTTCTGGATCAAACGTTCATCGACCCCTTCATAACGACCGCAAAGCACAATTAATCCATCGTATTCGACAAATTGTTGTACTGCTGTTTCATGTAGAGTTTTGCCTTGCGGTGACATATACACCACAGGCACATGAACTGCGCCCGCTTGGGCTGCAAGATGTTTGGCATGTTGAATCGCTTGCGCCAAAGGCTCAGCCATCATCACCATACCCGGGCCACCGCCAAATGGACGTTCATCCACTCGTTTATAGTTACCCGTCGCATAATCACGTGGATTAATACAATGAATTTGCATTAAATCACGCTTTGCTGCGCGCCCGCTAATACCGTAGGCTGTGATCGCTTCAAACATTTCAGGAAAAAGCGTAATGACTGCAAAAAACATCGCAGACTCCCTTATTTCCAAAAATAATTAGTAATCTACGCCCCAATTCACGTAAATACGACCCGCTTCGAGATCAACGCGTTGCACCACATCTTTATGCCATGGAATCATACGCTCTTCGCCATCGACGCTATCAGCAGTTGCACGAACCACCATTACATCGTTAGCACCAGTCTCAAACAGTTCAAAAATTTGACCGAGATTCACTTCTTGCTCGTCTTCACCTAGACCTAACACTGTTAGACCTTTTAAATCCGACCAATAGTATTCATCTACACCCGCTTGAGGCAGTTGAGCTTTTGAAATCCATACATTTGCGCCAACCAAGCTGTCTGCTGCCGTGCGATCGCTCACACCTTTTAAGCTCACAACCAAGCCTTTGCCATGTGGTTTCCAACGTTTTACATCGACAGTTTGCCAACCTGCCTTGGTTTCAATGTACCAAGGCAAGTAGTCAAAGATGTTGCTCATGGGTTCTGTATTGGAATAGACCCAGAGCCACCCATTCAATCCATAAGCTGAACGTAACTGTCCAATCTGAATACGATCTTCCGGAACATTCTGTGTTGGTGTCATGGGCTTTACCTACTGAAATTATGCAGTAGCAGCAGCTTTTTTAGCTTGAGCAGCTAAAGAAGCAACACGGTCAGACGGTTGAGCGCCTTGAGCAACCCAGTGTGCAAAACGGTCAGCGTCTAAACGAAGTTTTTCTGCTTTACCTTGAGCTGTTGGGTTGAAGAAACCGATACGTTCGATGAAACGACCGTCACGTGCATTGCGGCTATCAGTTACAATGATTTGATAGAACGGACGTTTTTTAGCACCACCGCGTGCAAGACGAATAACTACCATGATACAACCTTATAGTTTTTACGGATTATCCCTGTACCGACCATCGATACACTTCAAACCCCTTTCATAGAGGGCAATATTTTACGCTAAATTCATTTAAAGGGAAAGCTTAAAAATAGCTTATCCACAGTTTTGAATTTAAACTGGGCGCTGATTACCATGCTGAGGTACTGCTCAGTTGGCAGGTCGTGGCTGCCTTGGCCCAATAACGCTGCCCTAAGTGGTTCAAACACATGATGCCATCCCCTGCTTGTAACTTGCTATTAATAGGTGTTGCAACAAGGACATAGCCCAACTTATCAGCATCTAAAGTCAGGGCAATTGTGTATAAAGCGTCATTGCTTGGGTAAGTGGCACTAGCTTTGGCTTTGGTTAAGCTGGCATGTTGATAGCTATGGTCGACCACACGAATTTTTTGTAACTCTGTGGCAATACGCAGTAATTCGGCCTGTACATCCTGACGATTGGTCTCTATTCGGTATTTTTTATAATTGGGATAGGCGATAACAGCCAAAATACCAACAATGACCACCGTTACCATCAACTCGATCATTCCTAATCCTTGCTGTTTTACCATCCTTTGGCTCCCGTTCCACAATCCTGATAACCGCTGACTAAAATGGCTTTACAGCGCACTCCATTGCTGGTTAACAGTAAGCTCTCGTTTAAAGGATCGATACTTTGCGCACGAATGGCCCAGCCTTGCCCCATGGCTGTGGTTGCGGTCAGTAACGCATGTTGGTTTTCCGTTTTAGCCAAATCAACAATGGTCACGGTGTACTTATGTTGGGGTTGATTCAGCGGTAACTGCAAGGTTTGGGTCAGCGTGGTAAATTTGCTGCTACTTGGATATAAATAATCGGCATTAAATCCCTTATAACTAAAATTACGGGTTTTATAACGCTCAAGTTGCTCAGCCAGTTTCAGCATCTCTTGTTGTGCTTCACTCAAACTGGCACGGCGGATATAGGATTTATAGCTTGGAATCGCAATGGCCGCAAAAATAGCAATAATCACCACCACCACCATTAATTCAATCAGGGTAAACCCTGATTGAAACGTACATGGCGGCTGTCGAGTAAGTCGATCTGTTTTATTCATTTTTTTCATACCACTTCAATGGCACAATTTGACGACGCATGACTTGGTTACCAGAAACTTTTTCAGTCGTGTCACCGCGGTTACTGCCACCAATGACTTGGCGTGCAGGCTCACTCGTACTTGCCCCTGCACCAATGGTCACCGGCAGAATGCCTTTCCCAATTTTAAGTACCTCAGTGGCACTGGTGGCTGGTGCTCCGGTTTCACAAACGCCGTATGGTAAGCAGTAACGGTAGACACTACTGCTGCCTTTTAACCCTGCACTACAACTGGCTGTGGTGCCATCTTCCGGATCATAAATGCTGGCGTAGACGTTTTTATTGAGTACAGCCAATTCATCCATGACTTTGCGTCCGCTGGCTAACTTGGTATACCAACCATATTGTGGGCGGGTCAGTAGTGTCAAACTGTTGGCTTGTGGCAAAGTGGTGTAATCGGTCAGGGTGCGGGTACTTAAATCACTGCTTGTGACCACTGCTTGCGTGACACTGCTGTCATAAATATTAAACAGTACCCCTGAACTGTTGTCACTGATCGGTAAGCTGCGGTTACTGCTGGCAATACTGAGGACGGCAAGGGTTGATGAACCACGCCCATAGATACTCAAGATCGGTGCTTCATAGAAACGCGTACTGAAGCCTGTCCCCAAATTCTGCTGTGCTACACTAAAAATATGCGCAGCCGTAGCAAAGTTTTGATTGGCTTGTGCATGTTGATTAATGTCCACACGCCACAGTTGCCCACCCAAATCACCAAAGTACAGATGATCAACTAAGCCATCACTGTCACGGTCAACGGTATTAATACGACTCACCACACTGTGCTTCATTTGGGTGTTCAAGGCATGGTTGTCTGAGCCTGTATTGGCTGTGGTCACATTGGCACTGGCTGTCCATAACAGTGCCCCTGTTTGGGCATCAAACATATATACCCCAGCCCCTTTTTGATTGGTCTGGTTATAGTTGGCCAATTCGTAGCCACCGGCATTGCTATTGCCATCGTCGCCGCCAGCGTCATAACCACCGCCAACAAACATCACCAACTTGGTTTGACCCTGCCAACGTACATGCGCAATGGTTGGCTTCGACCAACTTTGTCCCATATGTGCTAAGGCTGCATAGGTTGTCGCACCATCTGCATTAATGACTTGACTGCCTGCAGGATTAATATGGAATTTTAACTGCGGTGCGCTTAAATCACTTAAGTCGAGCGCATAGTAACTGCGCCCACCCATACGTAAGCCGCCATATAAATACTGCTTACCACACGCACCGGCTTCGCTACAGTCAGTTGCATCAGGGAGTTTTCCAACGGTCAAGCGGTCATTTTCACTGTCCCAAACATATTCACTGTAGGCTGTCCATGCGCCATCGATCCCATATTGCATGTCTGTGAAATAGCCATGACCCAGTAAACCATCTCCGGTTAAAGCACGGCGCTGACTCGGCTTTTCAAGCATTTCATTGGGAATAAAACTAAACACTTCTTTGCCACTGTTAGGCGAATGGGCATCCACCACATGTAACATGCCTTGAGTTGAGCCAAATACAATATAGTCTTCACGATCAGCAACCGTGATCTGTTCACTATTGACTTCATCCACTCGAGTTTTTAACACCCCATTTTCCATACCGGCACTTTGGGTAATTTTTAATGGACTTGAATGTAACGACATGCCCATTTTTCGGCTGTTTGGATCAGCCACTAAAGTTTCTGTAATGGTTGGCGTGGTGCTGTTGGCGGTTTGTGTGGAAGAGATTTGAATTTGATAACCCAACAGCGACATTAAATCCTTACGATACGGATCGGTATGTCCATCACAGGTTTCTTTATAGTAGTTGGCATCAATTTTTTGTAAGTCGAGGGCTTGCTGGTGACTTTTTTGCGTACCCGTACCATCTAAACAATCACGATTGCTATAAATCGTTCGCGTTGCAGCGGCACTGGTTGTGGCTAGACCCAATTTGCCCACCACACCCCCTTGTAAGATATTGTCGGTGGTAATCGATTGACCACTCCAATGATCGCGAATGGTTTTGGTTTGAATCGTTTGACCATCCACCACCGTATATTTTTTTAAGTTACCCATCCAGGTTTGTTTTTCATTGGGTACAAACATACTTTGATAGACATCATTATTCAGGGCATACGGGGTTAAAGGGTCATTGGGAATAATGGGATTACCCAAGAATTTTTCATAGTTTTGAATGCCTAAATTGTCATAAAAGCCCTGAATACTATTTTTAATATTTTCAGTGTTGCTGGCGTTATACCAACCACCGCCGCCAATGACGCCCCAACGTGCCATATTTTTAATGTCTTCTGGATTCTTCGGTAACAGTTGGTCGAGCAGACTGGTAATACTGTTAGTTAGACCACTCCCAATAATACTGCCCGGCAGTAATACATCTAAGGTAGTGCCCAAGCCACCTAAAATGTCACGCAAGACTTTAGGTAAAAAGGCGGTTAATAGCGGATCTTCCATCCCCTTAATGGCATTAATTTGTGCTAAGCCGAGTTGGTCATTAAAGTTTGGCTGCCCACCAACTTGATTGGGTAATTGTAAAAATGAGCGGTCTATACCAATCACCGCGGTTTTAATTGGATTGGCACTTAAATTTCGAATATCACGTGCATAAGCACCAACACATTTCCATGCAGCAAAGTCTGTGCTTTCTTGGCCTAAGATTGTGCGCTGCAAGTCTGTGGAATTACATTGGAATGGCCACTCACGGTTCGTTGCAGTGCCCCCATCTGAATACTCAATTGCTAAACTTTGAGTTGAATCTAAAGAACGCCCCATGAGACGTTCAAGACCATACTTCGTCGCATCTGATTGAGCACCCTTTGGCAACAACAGCGCGTCAATTAAAGTCGGTGAAATTGACGGTACACCACCTGCAATCACCACTAAACCATTGGCATCACATTGTGGTTTGGCACTTGGAGAGGCATAAAAACTACTGTTCGTGGTCTTTTTGGTGGCCGCAGCACTGTAATTAAAACCACTATATTTGGTATCTACAGTCGGGACGTATTCATAATACATCTTCTGCCGCCCTACCGATAAAATACCGAGTACACTTAAGATATTGGCATCAATTTCTTTATAGCCCGCGGTAGGTGCAACACCAGGCTTGTATTTCCAGTTTTTACAGGTTGAATTGTCCGCTTCCCAGTCCTGACATTCATAATCTAACCATGCTGATAAGCCGAGAATTTCTAACAGCGCTTCCTTTTTGACAACTTGCCTTGCTCCAGTACCCTTTGTGGTATTGCCAAGTAAATATGCCCCTGTTTCTGCATAGGTACTGGCAAGCGGATTATTACCGCCTAAACCGAGTAAACTCAGCACTTCATTGAGTGCGTTGTTGGTATTTTCGAGCTTAAGTAAATTTGTTACAGCACTTAATGGGTCTTTAAGAATATTGACCACCAACTGCAATACATCCGTCAGTAAGCTTCCGACTAATTTCGGCACAATCGCCAATAAATTCTGTAGGTTAAACTCCCCCTTTGAGTCCATCCGATCACTGGCAACATAGTCCAGTAAGTGCTGACGGTGGCTTTGCGTTTTGCCGTTCCATGCATAACTGGCACTGAGCAATTTTGGCTCACTGACTATCGCACCTGCACGGTCATTTACCGTATGGTCATAGGGGGATAAGGCCAAACCCACAGCGGTGCTGTCGGGTAATTTATAGTCCCCATTAGGATCGGTACTTTTGAGCAGGTCGGTGAGTGCCATACGCACACGTGAGTTTTTATCGTAACAACGGTATAAGCCTAAGGTTGAACGGCCCAATACCGGTTCAAGCAGCGCAACGTCTGCAACCAAATCACAGGTCTGTTCTATATATTCTTTGGCCGACAGCCCCGTTACGCCCAATAATGGGCCAAGTAGAGCATCTAACAGGTCAATCACCAACTCAGTGGTGACTAAAGTACAGTGGTTACGTTCAAAGGGATATTGGGTACTCGGTTGCTCAGCGGTGACGCTTAATAGGGGGTTTAAACTTCCCCCAAGCAGTCCTTCTAATGCCACTTTATCGACTAAACCCAATAGGTTACTGACCACGCCATCGACTTGGTTAGAACCCAAAATATTAATCCCTAAATTGAGTCCACCTTCACCTAAGATACCCGTCACCCCACCCCCAACGCATAGCGGATAGTCTTTTACCAAGTCCAGTAAGCCTGCCCCGCCCATACTGCGTGATTGGTCGACCATTAACATGACACGTTTATTAAAATCACCGTTTTGTAGGTAAATTTCGACATCGCTGGCCTGTGCAGTGTGCGGAATAAGGATGGCACTACATAACATGACACCACTGATCGCCACAGTGGCTTTATAGCACTGCTCACGGATTGCCTTGGTTAATTTTCGCAACCCAAAGCCATTGCTGCTCTGCTGCTGTTTCATGTCTGAACTCCTTAGGGCTGCGAACCAGAAGGTTCAAAATCAGATAAAAAACGGTATTCAGCCACTTGTGCGTTGTACAACACATCATGCGCTTTTAAGCACTGAATCACGTTGTTTTGCCCCTCTAAACTGCGGTGAAAACAGCCATCGGGTGCATCAAACAGATCATCTGGATCGCTGATTAAACCATTCATGACTGAAATCACCTGCATTTCTAAACGTAAGCTGGTTTCTGTTTTTGCGCCCACCACGTCGGTTCCACGGGCAAGGTCGGCAAAAGGTTCATCTGGGTCTGCGGCAATACGGCGCATATAGACTTGGGTGGTCACTTGGTGGCGGCCTTCTGAACTGTCATTGGCAGTGCATGCCCCACCATTGCTGGCGAGTTTGATGATCTGGCCGCTTTCTTCAAACCAACCTGCATTATTGAGTGAAAATGGTGCTGGACCTGAAAAACAAAATACAACTTCTTTGTCTTGATTGGCCGGATTACGTAAGAAGCTGACAATACCGGTTGCAGCTGCATGAATGCCGACATCGGCTGGATTTTGAAAACGTAAAAAGGCTGCATCTGAGCTTTGCACGAGTAAGGTATTAATTTGTTGATTCGAAATCAAATTGAGTGAGGTCATACTTTTACGAATCGCAAAGGTACCGACAATGGTGATTAATAACAGAACCAATAGCACCACAATCAGGGTTGCACCGCGTTGAGCATGTTTCATGAGCCAGCTCCCTGAATATTGCATCCCGTGGTCCCTGCCCGACAGCCCTCTTCGACCCAGCCTAAAGCGTTACGTAGGGTAATGGTTTGATTGACCACCTGACGAAAATGGGTATTTTGTGCTGCAGTTTTCAGTTGAACTTCTTGGTTGAGCACCTGAAATGCGCGTGCATTGCGTTCTTTTAAGTTTTGATCTAAACCGGCACTTTGATTGGAATTCAGCAGCAGACCTATTTGCACGGCGTGAATATACGGGCGTGAGCTGTGCTGTAAACCGTCAATGTTGCGCTGTACCGGAGTTAAAGCCAGATAGTCTTGTAAGCTGCCATAGGCAATGCTCGAGGGTGACTCAAGGCTGCCTTGTGCATAGCCGACCCGAACATAGAAATAGTCGACATTGGGTAAAATGACACTGCTGCTTCGCCAGAGTAAATTGTGTTTATTGCTGCCTTGTAAGCCATCTAAATCGGCTTGCGTATATTGCGCAGCTTCACAGCGTAGCGACAAACGCGGGTCGGTCGTGGTTGAGCCAACAAAATAACGCTGTACTACATAACTGCCTTGCGTCAGGGTAGTACCCGAACAGTCATAGCCATCTTTGACCGCGCGAAAACGCACAAGCAGCTGACTATTCAACTGATCCACCACATTGGCTTCACCTAAGGTCGTAATTTTGTCGGCACTTAAACATGCTGCACAGTTTAAGTTGATTTTATCGCCCACATTGGCTTGGGTTAAAATTAAGCCGGAATATGGGGTTTGATCATGAATCGCTTCTGTGGCGGTATCTAAATTGGCTTGACGAATATCGGCCAAGACATAGTTGACCCCAAAGCCCGCATTGTCTTGAATATCACCCATCGCTTCTTGCATACGATAGCTGCTGATTCCGGTGATATAGAGCTGAACCGCTGCCGCAACAATCAATAGCCCCAAAACCAGTGCGACCATTAACTCAACGAGCGTAAAACCCGCTTGGCTCCCTAATTGCTTCATTCGTACGCCTCCAAATATAAGCATTTGGCTTGTTGTACATAACGGCCGTTGGCATAACACTGAGTGACTGCGTCAAAATCAACCGCGGTTTTGTCCCACGCCACATAAATACATTGCCGGCTCGAATTGCTCACAGGACAGTCTTCCACCAAGACAGCCATACCGTATTGGGCCGCTTGTGCATCAATGTCTGCTAAATCTTGTGCTGCCAATTGCGCTGAAGTGGCTGTGCTAGTCACAGTATTTGAAGTCACATAAAAGCGTTCGCGTACGGCCTGAGGATTACTGCGCATGCGCTCGGTTAAGTCACGCGCTAAGGTCAGTGCGGTGACACGGCTATTGGCTTCAGTACTGGCATCTACCGCACGCAGTTGTAATGCGGTAAAGCCCAATACGCCAATCGCCAGCAGTAACAGCGCCACCAACACCTCTAACATGCCAACACCTTGTTGTGCTCTCATACGCATGCTCCTGCTAGGGTGTGGCTACTGCCGAGTTTACTCAACACAACACAGCGTGATTGGCCGTCTATGCTCAATTCAATCTGCTGATTGCCTTGGCTAATGGCACCATGTCGGTTAAAACTTAAATGACCTGGGCTATGATTAATGCTGACCTCAGCGCTCATCACAGCAATAAAAATCCGATCATGCAGTGCCCCCGTCATGCCTAATGCTGTGGCACAACTGGCTGGCGTCATTTGACTGTTGTCTAAACATAGCCCTGTGTTTTGATTGCTGACAATCGCTTGGCTACGCGCACGCGAAACTTGGTCGGTAATTTCCTGCACCGCTGTGTCGAGTTTGCGTTGTTTGATTTGTTGGCTAAATGCCGGAACGGCAAGACTGGCAAACACACCCAAAATGACCAGTACAATGACCAGTTCGACCAAGGTAAATCCATGTGTGTGTTGCATATTGTTCATCCCAGAAAAATAAGCCGCATATCTACTGATTAGTATCAAATACAGCGCAAAAAAACACCAACCCATGGCAGACAAATGGCAGCAAAAAACAGACGAGTTTGCTCGCTGTTCATGAGAGTGATGTTTTTAAAAAATAATTGTTGTGCTTGCTCCAGTTGCTGTAGCAATGCCCCCAAGATGAGCGCATAGCGCTCAAATAAAAAAATAAAACCAACTGATTTAATCAGCTTTGATATTTTGAGTGTAACGGATATGGGCTAATTTTTGAGTAGCAAAATTGCTCAATTTATTCAAGAAGTAAGTGTTAGGCATAAAAAAAGCCAATGTTGAAACATTGGCTTAAGCAACAGCTGATTTAGGCTTGTGTGACTTGAATACGTAATTCTTTAGGTAAACTGAAGGTAATATTTTCTTCACGTCCCGCCAGTTCTTGTGGCACGGTGGCGCCCCAATCACGTAACCGTTGAATCACCTGTTTAATTAAAATTTCAGGTGCAGACGCGCCCGCCGTGACCCCAATTTTACTCTCCGCCTTAAACCAGTTCTGCTGCAATTCGTCGGCATTGTCTACTAGGTAGGCTTGCTTACCCATACGCTCG
>CAVBYE010000051.1:0-17933 GCA_963599285.1 Bacteroidaceae bacterium
ACCCGTATTAGCTATATCAATGATTTGTCTGTTGTAGCGGAAAAATTAGGGATTGATATTCAGGATGTACGAGATGGCATGGCCGCTGATCCACGTATTGGTGCAAGCTACTTGTCTCCTGGCGCAGGCTTTGGTGGTGATAATTTCTCGCATGATATTTTGACCTTATCCAATGTGGTTTCGACTACAGGGGTGAAAAGTCGTTTGCTCGAGCAGGTCTGGGAAATTAATGAGCAGCAAAAAGAGCTGCTGTTTCGCAAGTTGTGGAACTATTTTTCTGGTCAGCTCAAAGGCAAGATCGTAACCATTTGGGGGGCAGCATTTAAAGAAAATACTGCCAATATTCAACAATCACCGGTGCATAACATGTTAAAGGCCCTTTGGGCACAAGGCGTGACGGTGCATTTGCATGATCCACAAGCTTTAGATGAAATTGTGGCGCAATATGGTGAACGTGATGATTTAGTACTGTATCAAGATCGCTACGAAGCCTTAAAGGGCAGTCATGCACTGTGTTTATTAACCGCATGGAAAGAATATTGGAGCCCAGATTACGCTTATATGCGTGCGCATATGCAATATGCCTTAATTTTAGATGGTCGTAATATTTATGATCCACAGTATGTGCAACAACAAGGCTTTGCCTATATGGGGGTAGGCCGCGGATGAGTACAGCAGTTTTTATGCCGCCCACAGATTTAAAAAATAAGTTTAAGCATCTGCACTTAAACGATTTATTTGTACAAGATCCACAACGTTTTGCACGCTTTAGTCGCCAATATGAGCAAATTCTCGCGGACTTTAGTAAGCAACGTATAGATGAGGATGTGCTGGATTATTTAATTGAGTTGGCTGAAGAACAGGCCTTAACATCATGGATTCAACGTCTGTTTTCAACCGAAAAAATTAACTATACCGAACAGCGTTCCGCTATGCATTGGGCGTTACGCTTACCAAAACAGACTCCTGTTCATGCTGAATTGGCTGCACAAGTTGATGCGCAGTTGCAACGTATGTTTCGCTTGGTGGAAAAAATTCACGCTGGCCAATATCGCGGTGCAACGGGTGAGGTCATTCAAGATGTGGTCAATATTGGGGTTGGTGGCTCAGACCTAGGTCCACTTATGGTCAGCCAGGCTCTGTCGGATTTCAAGCAAACCACGGTAAAACCGTTGAATATGCACTTTGTGTCGACCATGGATGGTAGCCAACTCTCAGAATTGTTGCATCGCTTGCGCCCCGAAACCACGCTGTTTATTATCTCTTCTAAATCGTTTGGCACCATTGACACTTTATCAAATGCACAAACTGTACGTTTATGGTTAGAAAAGGCGCTAGGCAAAGGCCAAGCAGTGCTCAACCATCATTTCATTGGTATTTCGACTCGACCTGATAAAATGACCGAATGGGGCATTGCCGCTGATCAGCAACTGCTGCTTTGGGACTGGGTAGGTGGCCGTTATTCTTTGTGGTCATGTATTGGTTTACCCATTGCGTTAACCATTGGGGTAGAGGGCTTTAAACAGCTCTTGGCTGGTGCCTACAGCATGGACCAACATTTTCAACAGACGCCACTTAAACACAATATCCCTGTGTTATTGGCTTTAATTGGCATTTGGAACAATAATTTCTTAGATATTCAGACCCATGCGGTACTGCCTTATGATGGGCGCTTAAAGTACTTTGCGCAATACCTACAGCAATTGGAAATGGAGTCCAATGGTAAGTCGGTGCAGCGTAATGATGAACACAGTCCGCAGATGACATGTCCGATTATTTGGGGAGAAGTTGGCCCAAATGCGCAACATGCTTTTTATCAGCTGTTGCATCAGGGGACGCATGCGGTAAGTTGTGATTTTATTGCCCCCATGCAACGTTATACAGCCAAGCAATTCACTTATGTGGGCAATGCTGAGGCACTGATTGCCCAGCACCACTTAGCACTCTCCAATTGCTTCGCACAGTCACGTTTATTGGCCTTTGGTAATCAAGCACTGTCGCCACAAGAACAACACGATCTACCGAGCTACAAGCAATATGCCGGCAATCAACCGAGCAGCACCATTTTATTGGATGAATTAAATCCTTATAGTCTCGGCATGTTGATTGCCATGTACGAACATAAAGTCTTTGTACAGTCGGTACTGTGGAACATTAATGCATTTGATCAATGGGGCGTGGAAAAGGGCAAACAGATTGCCGATCAAATTTTACCGCTGCTGAATGGGCAGCAACACGATTTATCTTCTCTTGATGCATCTACACAAGGTTTAATTAAAATTTTATTAGGAAAAACATATGGCTAAGGTTTTAGTAACAGGCGGTGCTGGCTATATCGGCTCACATACCTGTGTACAGTTATTAGAAGCAGGACATGAAGTTGTTGTTTTAGATAACTTATCCAACAGCTCAGCAGAGTCATTAAATCGTGTACAGGCACTGGCACAAAAAACCCTTAACTTTGTTGAAGGCGATATCCGTGATGAAAAGGTCCTTGATCAGATCTTTACCCAACATCAGATTGATGCTGTTATTCACTTTGCTGGCTTAAAAGCTGTGGGTGAAAGTCAGCAAATTCCATTGACCTATTTTGACAATAATATTGCTGGTTCAATTCGCTTGGTTGAAGCGATGCAACGCCATGACGTGTTTAAATTGGTCTTTAGTTCATCTGCAACAGTTTATGATGAAGCCAATGTATCACCATTAAATGAAACCATGCCAACAGGAATGCCGACCAATAACTATGGTTATACCAAGTTGATTGTTGAGCAGTTATTACAAAAGCTTTCTGCTGCAGATGAACGTTGGTCAATTGCCTTATTGCGTTACTTTAACCCTGTTGGTGCACACAAGAGTGGCCAAATTGGCGAAGACCCACAAGGTACACCAAATAATTTAATGCCTTACGTGACTCAAGTGGCCATTGGTCGCCGTGAAAAATTAGCTATTTATGGCAATGACTATGACACGGTTGATGGCACTGGGGTACGTGATTATATTCATGTGGTTGACTTGGCGAGCGCACATTTATGTGCCTTAACCAACCGTCTTTCGGCACAAGGTTGCCGTGAATGGAATATTGGCACTGGGAATGGTTCATCTGTACTGCAAGTCAAGGACACCTTTGAACAGGTCAATGGGGTCAAAGTGGCCTTTGAATTTGCGCCACGTCGTTCAGGTGATGTTGCCACTTCATTTGCAGACAATACCCGTGCGGTTACCGAGCTAGGTTGGCAGCCACAATATGGCCTAGAAGATATGTTGGCAGACAGCTGGAAATGGCAGCAGCAAAATCCAAATGGCTACCGTGACTAAGTCATCGCGTGCATAAAAAAAGGAGCTGAATGCTCCTTTTTTTGTTTTAAGCTTGAATCAGTTGGGTAAGCTCATCAACATAGGCTTGCATAGGTTTTGGATTTTGGTCACGACGGCTTTCGATATTTAAACGTAGCAGTGGCTCAGTATTTGAAGCACGTACATTTAAACGCCATGCACCAAAATCAAGGCAAATGCCATCAGTTTCATCGAGTGCAGGTTGTTGTGGGGCAAAATGCGCTAAGATTTTCGCAATGGTGGCTTGGCTGTCGGCCACAGTGAAATTAATCTCACCTGAGCAAGGGAATTGAGCAATCATGTCTTCAACTAAACTCGAAAGAGATTGCTGGGTTTCTGACACGACCGAAATGGCAAGTAACCAAGGGATCATGCCACTGTCACAGTAGGCAAAATCACGGAAGTAATGATGGGCACTCATTTCGCCACCATAGACTGCGTTGTGCTCACGCATTTTGTCCTTAATGAAGGAGTGACCTGATTTTGACTGTACTGCAACACCTTGGTATTGCTCAACAATCTCAAGGGTATTCCACACTAAACGTGGGTCATGCACAATTTTTTCGCCCGCTTGTTTGAGTAAAAAGGCTTGTGCCAATAAACCGACAATATAGTAGCCTTCAATAAATTGGCCTTTTTCATCAAACAAGAAGCAACGGTCAAAGTCACCATCCCAAGCAATCCCGAGATCCGCTTGATGTTCAAGTACCGCAGCCTGCGTACTGGCACGATTTTCAACCAAAATTGGATTAGGAATACCATTTGGGAAAGTGCCATCTGCCTCGTGGTGAATCTTAATAAATTCAACCGGAATCTCGAGGGCTTGGAACTGTGCTTCAATGGCATCAATGACATGACCTGCCGCGCCATTGCCCGCGTTGACCACTAATTTTAAGGGACGAATTTTGCTTGGCTCAATATAGCCCATTAAATGTTCAACAAACTCAGGCACAATATTGTAGCGACGTGTGTGACCTTGCTGTGTGACCGGCTTAAACTGTGCTGTCTCAGCCAAGGCTTGAATGTCTTTGAGACCAGAATCAGCGCCAATAGGGCGTGCATTTTCACGTACCAATTTCATGCCGTTATAATCCATTGGATTATGGCTGGCGGTGATTTCAATCCCGCCTTGGACATCTAAATGGAAGGCAGCAAAGTAGACTTCTTCCGTTCCAGTCATGCCTAAATCAAGCACATTCACACCGGCATCATTTAAACCACGAATCGTGGCCTGTTTGAGTTCTTCACTGCTTAAACGAATATCACAGCCCACCACCACAGTTTGCGGCTGATAAATTTCGCCATAGGCACGGCCAATGTTATAGGCAATTTCAGGATTAAGTTCGCTGCCTAATTTGCCTCGAATATCGTAGGCTTTAAAACAAGTTAATTTTGTCATGTAGATCTAAGCTCTAAAGATATGAAAAAGGCTAGTTAAACTAGCCTTTTTGTTTTACTCAACCGTCACCGATTTGGCGAGGTTACGTGGCTGATCGACATCAGTACCGCGTAATACAGCGACATGGTAAGACAACAGTTGTACAGGCACGCTATAAACGATTGGTGCAAGAATGGCACTGACCGCAGGTACGCTGACCACATGTTGACGGTCTTTACCTTGGATACCGCTGTTTTCATCCGCAAACACAAACAGTTCACCACCACGGGCTTGAACTTCTTCCATATTAGATTTGAGTTTGTCGAGCATGTCATCTTGAGGGGCCAAAATCACCACAGGCATGTCATTGTCGACAAGTGCCAATGGACCATGTTTAAGCTCACCTGCAGCATAACCTTCGGCATGAATGTATGAAATTTCTTTTAATTTCAATGCACCTTCAAGCGCGATTGGGAATTGTGTACCACGACCTAAGAATAGGCAGTGTTGTTTTTCCACAAATAAGGTCGATAAACGTAAAATCTCGCTGTCATTTTGAAGTGTATCCAAAATGATTTTTGGTGTATGCCAAAGTTCAGCAGCAATTTCTTCAGTTTGTTCAGCTGAAATTGTACCTTTCACCGCACCAATCTTTAATACCAACAGCATTAAAGCCGCCAATTGCGTCGTAAAGGCTTTGGTTGATGCCACGCCAATCTCAGGGCCTGCTAAAGTCAGCAAACTATGATGGGTTTCACGCACCATTGAAGAGGTTGCAACGTTACAAATCGTGAACGTCGTAATGTCTAAGTTCTTCGCAGCTGCACGTTTTTGTGTATCACGTAATGCAGCAAGTGTATCTGCGGTTTCACCTGATTGGGAAATACAGACATACAGGGTATTGCCCACCACAACTGGTGAACGGTAGCGGAATTCACTTGCAATTTCGACTTGGCATGGCAAATCGATCAGCTGTTCAAACCAGTATTTAGCAATCATACCTGCATGGTAACTGGTACCACAGGCAATGATTTGAACTTGTTGAATTTGTTCAAAGTCTGCCACTGCATCCGCTAAGAAATCAGCGCGTAATGCATTGCCATTTAAGGCTTGTGAAATGGTTTGCTGAATCGCTTCAGGTTGCTCATAAATTTCTTTGAGCATGTAGTGTTTGTATTCACCTTTCGATGCATTACTGACCGTTGCATCTAATTCTTTAACTGGGCGTTCAACCAATTGGCCATCTACAAACACTTCAATCGTGGTACGGGTTAAACGTGCAATATCACCTTCTTCAAGGTAGATAAAACGATTGGTAATTGGCAATAATGCCAATTGATCCGAACTAATAAAGTTCTCGCCAATGCCTACACCAATCACGAGGGGTGAACCTTCACGTACTGTGATCAATTCATCTGGATGTGCAGTGTGTACGATTCCAAGCGCATAGGCACCTTTAAGCTGTGGCACCACCAATTTTACTGCTTCTAGCAGACTTGGTGTTTTCTTGAGTGCTTCAGCCACCAAGTGTGCAACCACTTCTGTGTCTGTTTGTGAGGTGAAGACATAGCCTAATGCTTGTAAGTTGGCTTTAAGTTCTTCATAGTTTTCAATAATGCCGTTATGTACAACAGCCACTTGGCCAGAGACATGCGGATGGGCATTGTTTTCAGTTGGTTTACCATGAGTTGCCCAACGTGTGTGTGCAATACCCAATGAACCCACGATTTGTGATTCGTTTACAGCCTCAGCAAGGTTAGCCACCTTACCCACACGGCGCTCACGTAACACTTGGCCTTCACTCACAAGCGCTAAGCCTGCTGAGTCATAACCACGGTATTCGAGACGTTTTAGGCCTTCAATTAAAATATTTGTAATACTACGTTCTGCAACGCCACCAACAATACCACACATCTTAAAATCCTCTTATTTATTCACTTTTTGGGGACGTGGATAGTTTTCTTTCGCAAATTGCTTTGAACGTTCAACAGCTAAAGAACCATCTTCGACATCACGCGTGATCACAGAACCCGCACCTACTGTTGCACCATGGCCAATTCGGACGGGTGCAACCAATGAGCTATTTGAACCAATGAAGGCTGCATCGCCAATCACGGTTTTAAATTTATTGGCACCATCATAGTTACAGGTAATTGTACCTGCACCCACATTTGAGCCAGCGCCAATCTCAGCATCACCTAAATAGGTGAAATGATTGGCTTTAGAACCCAAACCAATGGTGGTGTTTTTCACTTCAACGAAGTTGCCAATATGCACTTCATCAGCAAGCTTGGCACCCGGACGTAAGCGTGCAAATGGGCCAATCTGTACATTTTCACCCACTATCGCATTTTCAAACACGCTATAGGGCTGCACTTTAGTGCCTGCTGCAATCGTGGTGTTTTTAATCACGCAACCTGCGCCAATTTCAACATTGTCGCCTAAGCTGACTTGACCTTCTAAGATCACGTTAATGTCGATACGCACATCTTGACCAACCGTTAATTCACCACGTAAATCAAAACGGCTTGGATCAATTAAATGTACGCCTTGTTGCATTAAGCTTTTCGCTTGAAAGGCTTGGAATTCACGTTCTAATGCCGCCAATTGCACACGGTCGTTTACGCCTTCAACTTCAAACGCTAAAGTCGGTTCAACTGAAGCCACAGTCATGCCATCAGCCAATGCCATCGCCACGATATCGGTTAAGTAGTATTCGCCTTGGGCATTGTTATTGCTTAGGCGTGGTAACCATTCGTGCAGTTTGGCATTGCTGACACAGTAAATACCGGTATTAATTTCTTTAATTTGACGTTGTTCGTCAGTTGCATCTTTATGTTCAACAATGGCTTGAATTTGACCATTTTCACGTACAATACGGCCATAGCCTGAAGCATCAGCAAGGGTTAATGTCACAAGACCAATGCCCGTGTCTTTTGAGGCATCAAGTAGGCGCTGAAGGGTATCTTGGCTCACACAAGGCACATCACCGGACAAGATTAAGGCCATACCCTCGTTTTTGAGTACAGGTAAAGTCATCTGTACTGCATGACCGGTACCCAACTGTTCGGCTTGTTCTACCCAGTCAATTTGTTCATTTTGAAACGCATTTTGTACTAAAGTACCGCCATGCCCATAAATGGTAATAATATTGTTAGCATTTAGTTTTTTTGCGGTATTAATCACATGACCTAATAAAGGTTGACCAGCAAGAGGTTGTAATACTTTCGGTAAGCTAGAGCGCATACGCGTCCCTTTACCCGCGGCCAAAATAATAACTGTTGTAGACATGTAAAATCCTACTTAATGATTTATGTCATTGTGAAATATAAAAAAATACATAGAGCAGCCCAAATGCCTGCAATAATGTCATCAAGCATAATGCCAAAACCGCCATCGACACTGCGGTCGATTACTCGAATCGGCCAAGGCTTCCAAATATCAAATAAACGGAATAATCCAAAACCAATCAGGATCCAGAGCGGGCTCATTTCTTGAAGGTAAATGAGTGGCAAAAAGGTAATCGATTGTCCAGCAAATTCATCCCAAACAATACGACCATCATCATGTACACCCATAATTTGTGCTGTTTTACCACAAATATAGATGCCAATCAAAGACATCAGAATGATTGCTAATATAGTGTTTATAAAGCCAAATGCAAGCCAAATGGGAATAAATAGTAAGGCAAAGGCTGAGCCAAAGGTACCTGGGGCTTTAGGGACAAGACCGGAGCCAAAACCCACGCCACAGAACACGATACTACGCTCGAACCATGACATTTTTTGAAAATGAATTGGTGGTTTAGGCAAAATGTTGGTATCCGTTAAATTGTAAGCTGTAACTCTTATTATTTTGGGTGAATCTTAAACCAAGTTCAGACTCAATCAGCCCAATTTTATGCACAGCACAAGGCAAATTCTGCTGTTGTAATTGTGCAAAACGCTCAGGGCTTACAGTAAAACAGAGTTCATAGTCATCACCACCCGCAAGTGCATAGTGATAACGCTGCTGCTCGGCTAGGGCATATACTGCTTCACTGATCGGCAGTTGACTCAGTTCAATGCAAGCACCTACAGAAGATGCATGCAGAATATGCCCTAAGTCTTGGGCTAAACCGTCGGAAACATCAATCATGCTCGAGGCATAATCTTTGAGCAGCATGCCCAACTCACAGCGTGGGGTGGGATAATCTAGACGTTGTTGTAGCGGATGGCCTAAATGGGCTAAACCATAGGCCGCATCGCCAACACGACCACTGACACAAATATAGTCACCGGGTTTGGCACCCGAACGTGGAACCGCTTGACCGTGTTCGATCCAGCCTAAGGCAGTGACGGTAATGGTGAGATGAGGACTTTGGGTGGTGTCGCCACCAATTAAACTCACACCAAATTGATCGCAACAATCATATAAACCCTGACTAAAGCCTTTCAGCCAAGCATGATCAATTTGGGGTAAGCTCAAGGCCAATAAGATACTCTGTGGTTTGGCACCCATGGCAGCAATGTCAGACAGATTCACTGCGACCGATTTCCAACCAATCGAATGTGGGTCAGTCTCAAGTGGAAAATGACGACCTGCAACCGAAGTATCGGCACAAATCACCAATTGCTGACCTAGAGGAGGCGTGAGCACGGCTGAGTCGTCACCGATCCCTAAAGCGACAGAATGTTTATTCTGTCGATTAAAATAGGTCTCAATAATTGAAAACTCAGCCATGACAACAAATCACTTAAAACTTAGTTACTTTGTTGCTTTTCTGCTGCACGTAAAGTCGTTGCTAAACGGTCCAATACACCATTGATGTATTTGTGGCTGTCTGCACCGCCAAAATGTTTCGCAAGCTCAATCGCTTCGTCTAAAACGACACGATATGGAACTTCAAGATGTTCTTTGAGTTCATATGCGCCTAAACGAAGTGTCGCAAGTTCAACGCCATCAAGGGCATTTAGTTCGCGATCTAGCACAGGGATAAGTAGCTCATCAAGAGCTTCTGAGTTTGCAACCACTTGAGTCAACAATTCATGATAGTAGCTAAGATCCACTTTATGCATTGCATTGTCGGCACGTGTACGTGCTTCAATTTCATGCACCGGGTTGTGGCTCATTTGCCATTCATAAATACCTTGTACAGCAAAGCGACGTGCTTTACGTTTTGCTGCATAAGTTGCTTGAAGTGTTTGCGACATAGCGTTAAATAGCCTTTAACAAGTTAACCATTTCAATTGCAGTCAAGGCAGCTTCACTACCTTTATTACCTGCTTTTGTTCCAGAGCGTTCAATCGCCTGTTCAATACTATCCGTAGTGAGTACACCGTTAATTACGGGTAAACCAGTGTCTAGGCCAACAACGCCTAAACCTTTGGCACATTCACCTGCAACGAAGTCGAAGTGAGGGGTGCTACCACGAATTACTGCGCCAAGTGCAATAATAGCATCATAGCCATTGCTTGCTGCTAATTTCTTCGCAACAACTGGAAGTTCCCAAGCGCCGGGTGCATGAACAACCGTGATATTATCCTCTGATACACCATGACGTTTCAATGTATCAATTGCACCTTCTAACAGATGTTCTACAACAAAACTGTTAAAACGACCCACTAAAATCGCGTAACGGTCTTCGTTCGCAAGATGTAACATACCTTCAATACGGCGAACTGCCATAATAACCTCGATAATTTATTCAGCTGTTTGATGTGCGGTGATGTATTCCACCACTTCTAAGTTAAAACCTGAAAGTGCATTAAAACGTAATGGCGAACTTAACAGTTTCATTTTTTCTACGCCTAGGTCACGCAAAATTTGCGCGCCTACACCAATGGTTTGGTACTGCTGAGACAGTGCAGCATTGGATTTTGATTTTTTAGGTGCCGTTAGGCTTTCTAAGGCTGGGCCTAAATCTTGTAAATGACGCTGACCGATCCACACTAAAACGCCGCGTTCACTTTTTGATACAGCCTGTAGTGCTTTATCTAAGTTCCACGCCGGTTCGCCGTCTTGTTTATTTAACTTTAATAAGTCACGTGCTGGGCTAAAACCATGTACACGTACTGTGGTGACCCCTGCTTTAGGTTCACCTTTGACTAAAGCCAAATGAATATCCGGATTACCGAGTTCGCGGTAGCGGTATAAGTCAAAGGTGCCGTATTCAGTATCAATCGTTTGCTGATCTAAACGTTCAACCGTTTGCTCATTGGTCATACGGTAATGAATCAGGTCAGCAATGGTACCAATTTTAAGACCGTGTTTTTCTGCAAACACTTCTAAATCAGCACGGCGTGCCATGGTGCCGTCTTCATTAATAATTTCACAAATCACAGATGCAGGTTCTAAGCCGGCTAAGCGTGATAAATCACAGCCTGCTTCAGTATGACCTGCACGGTGTAGTACACCACCGGGTTGTGCCATTAACGGGAAGATATGACCGGGTTGCACAATGTCACTTGGTTTTGCATGGGCAGCCACAGCGGTTTGAATGGTGTGTGCACGTTCAGCAGGTGAGATGCCTGTTGAAATGCCTTCAGCCGCTTCAATCGAAAGGGTGAAGTTGGTACCGTGCTGAGCACCGTTGGCATCCACCATTAAAGGAAGGTTTAATTGTTGGCAACGCTCTTTACTTAACGTTAAGCAAACAAGGCCACGCGCATGCGTGATCATAAAGTTGATGTCTTCAGGACGTACGTGCGTGGCAGCAATCACTAAATCGCCTTCATTTTCACGGTCTTCGTCATCCATCAAAATGACCATTTTTCCTGCACGGATATCTGCTACGAGCTCTTCAACTGTATTGAGCGGCATCAACCTTCACCTTCTTGTTTGTCTCACCGGACATTGCATTGCATTAATTGTGGCATAGTCTAACCCTTTTATACAGGTTTTGACTATGTTTATCGGTTTCCCTCAAGACCCATTGTTATACACAGCAGCTAGGTACTTGAAAAGAGGGCCTGAAAAAAGTGTGTTGATTATGCAGCGTGTTTTTCAGATTAAAATGCATAAATATTGCGAAAAATATCAAAAAAAATGCAAACGCGGTTGAAAAGGGCCCTTTTTTACAGCCAAACCCTGAAAAACAGCCCTGAGGTTGAACTTTAGTGGCAGGTCAATGTAAATGCATAGCATTTAAGCAGTAGTGCATCTTGATGTGACGTACGGTAGATCATGAGAAAACATCAGGCATAAAAAAACGCCTATCTTTCGATAAGCGTTTTTTAAATTTGGAGCGGGAAACGAGACTCGAACTCGCGACCCCAACCTTGGCAAGGTTGTGCTCTACCAACTGAGCTATTCCCGCAGGGTCGAATAATTTTTACTAGAAAAAATTAAACAAAAAAGAATTTGGAGCGGGAAACGAGACTCGAACTCGCGACCCCAACCTTGGCAAGGTTGTGCTCTACCAACTGAGCTATTCCCGCATAGGCGTGTATAATACAGTATGAAAAAATCAGGTCAATAACTTTTTAAGAAAAAATAATTTAATTGATTAAAATTAAAGCGATATTGCGAATTTATTCAAATTTAGGCCATACCAAGCAGTACTCGGCTTTAACTGCGAGGCAAGGTATACTCAAGACAAATTGATCCAATCAAGGAAATTATCGCTCATGAGCTTAGAACAACAGTTACGTGAACGTTTAGCCAGTTTAAGCCCAAGTGTGCTTGAAGTGGTAAATGAGTCTTCAGGTCATGGTGGTTACTACCCAGGTAAAGAGTCACATTTTAAAGTGGTGATTGTGAGTGAAGCTTTTGCCGGTTTACGTTTGGTGCAGCGTCATCAAAAAGTCTACGCAGCTGTGGGAGATTTATTGGCACCGGGTAACATTCATGCCTTAGCGATTCATGCTTTCGTGGCAGATGAATGGCAAGGTCAAGATACATCAAGCCCTGAATGTGCACACGCACCTAAAGCATAAGGTTGATTATGGAAACGCAACTTCTCGTCAAAATTTTGCATATGAGCTTAGCAAGCCTACTGATTGTGGTGGTACTTGCACGTGCGCTGACCTTATTTGTGGGGGTCAAAGGCGATCAGCCCAATCCAGTGGCACGTAAATTCTTTGTTGGGGTACAGCACTTTGCTATGAGCTTTGTGGCACTCACAGGTGTTGTGGCGCTGTACTTCAAAGACTTTGATGTGCAGCCGTGGTTTTATGCCAAAGTGGTGTTGTTTGTGGTGTTGCTGTCTTCTTTAGGCAAGGCTTATAAACAAGATGATCGTTTATTGGTGCAACGCCGTGCCGGTATTATTTTAGGTGTGGTGGCTTTGGTGTCTTTAGTTGGCTTAGTGATTATTAAACCAGTGTTTTAATTAATCCTTTGGAAAAGCCATTCGGCCTCAGTTAAACTGCCTCTACGCAACAATAAGAACAGCGAGAGGCACACTAGATGCTGACACGAGTCATATTTAATCAAAAAGGTGGGGTAGGTAAGTCGAGTATTGCAGTGAATCTTGCTGCTTTAAGTGCCAAGCAAGGTCATGCCACTTTACTTATTGATCTTGATCCACAAGCCAACGCCAGTCAGTATATTTTAGGCCAAGTTGCCTTAGCCCATGATTTAAAGCAGGGGCTTGAACCCAATATTGAACACTATTTTCAAGAGCTGCTGAGTAGCAGTACTGCAAAGGGGCTATTGGGACACACCTTTGGGCAATTGCTCAAAACGCGTGGTAAAGGTCTAGAAGATTATCGACATTCATCGGCCTTTGCTCGTTTAGATGTCATTCCGGCAAGTCCAAATTTAGGGGCGTTGACGACGCAGCTGGAAACTAAACATAAAATTTATAAATTACGTGATGCGATCCAGCAGCTTGAGGGACGCTATACACGCATTTACATTGATACGCCGCCTGCTTTTAACTTCTTTAGCTTATCGGCACTGATTGCAGCCGATCGGGTACTGATTCCTTTTGATTGTGATGTGTTTGCCGAACGTGCCTTACAGACTTTAATTGATAATGTTTTTGAGACCCAAGCTGATCATAACCAACGTTTAGAAATTGAAGGGATTATTGTGAATCAGTATCAAGCTCAAGCGAAATTATCACGTGAAATGGTACATGCGCTAAAAAAACAGGGCTTACCTGTACTGGAAAATATGCTGCCAGCTTCGGTCATTATGAAAGCTTCACATCAACACAATATGCCGTTGATTCATTTTGATGCTCGGCATAAATTGACGCAGGCCTATCAATCATTGTTCAATGAAATAGAGCGACAAGCATCTTGAGATCAATATGAAACAAATATCCATCGTATGGCTATTGGCTGGTCTAGGCGGTTTAACTGCCTGTTCAAGCCATCCTGTGAAAGCGACCTATGTTTCGCCAACCCAATATCAATCCTTCACTTGCCCACAATTGCACAGTGAATATAAGCGTCTACAACAATATATTGAAAATGGAGTAGAAACGCCAAAACGTACTGGTATGGGTGTGGGTATTGGCTTAGGTGGTGGTTGGGGCAGCCGCAGTGGTTGGGGATTAGCACCGAATGTGTCAGTGAATTTGGGCCAGTCAAGCAACACGCAACGAACAGAGTTGTCCCGTTTATTGGGTCAACAAGATGCGATTGTGCAAGCTGCAGAATTTAAAGGTTGTCCAATTGCAGTACGTCGTAAAGGATAAAAAATTCTTTCTTGCGCATGCAGAAAATCTGTTTTGCGCATTTATTTTATAAAAAACATTAGGTTAAAATAAAACATAATACAAAAAGATTAGGCTATATATGATTGAAAATTGGTTTTTTATTTTGGCTGTGATTGCTGTGCTGATGATTCCTGGACCGACCAATGCTTTGTTGGCCAGTTCTGCACACCAACAAGGCATTGCAAAAACCAGTTGGTATATTCCTATGCAATTATTTGGCTATTTGTATGCGATTAATTTATGGGCGTTATTTATTCATTTGGCGCAGCCGATTTGGCCACATATGCCTTTAATTCTACATATTGCTGCCACCTTTGCAGTGGTGATTTGGGCATTTTATTTGTGGAAGACCCAACATTTACAGCAGCATAGTCAACGCCATCAAGGCATTCAACCGTATCAGCTATTCTTTGCAACGCTTAAAAATCCCAAAGCATTGTTGTTTGCTGCAGGTATTTTTCCATCGGCAACATGGGCGCAACCGAGCAATACTTTCTGGGTGTTTATTGGTTTTGCCTTGGTATTAATTCCAACCTCAGTATTTTGGATGAGCTTAGGTCGTGCTTTATTAGACCCTGACAATAGCGAAAAAAATGCTGATCTCTTATCTAAGGGATCAGCATTATTACTCATGATTTGTGTGTTACCCGTGATTATGCGCTTATTTTAAGCTTCGGCCGGATCTTTCTTGCCCAATTTTTGACGAATAAACCCAATGATGCCCGGCAATACACTTAAAATAATGATGCCGAAAATCAAGTGAGTGAAGTTATCTTTCACAATAGGTAAATTACCAAACAGATAACCTAAAATCACAAATGAACTGATCCAAATAAAACCACCAATGACGTTATAGGTCAGGAAGAATTTATAATTCATACGACCTGCACCGGCAACAAAAGGTGCAAAGGTACGAGCAAAGGGCACAAAGCGGGCAAAAATAATGGTTTTACCGCCGTGTTTTTCAAAGAATTTTTGTGTTGCAAGTAAATGCTTTTGATTAATAAAGCGTGATTCTATTTCAAAGACACGTGGCCCAACATATCTACCAATATGATAGTTGAGTGTATCGCCGAGTACCGCAGCTAAAAACAATAAAGGAATGAGCACCCAAGGATCCATCACACCTGTTGAGGCCGCCAATGCACCCGCAGCAAACAGTAAGCTGTCACCGGGTAAAAATGGCATGACCACAAGGCCCGTTTCCACAAAAATAATCAAAAACAAAATGGCATAAATCCATACGCCATAATTGACAATGAATTCGAGCAGGTGATCGTCTACGTGTAAGATAAAATCGATGAGTTCCATGGGCGGCAATAAGCGAAAATGTCGTCAAATCCTAACAGCCTAGTCAACGAAAGTCAGCACACATTAAAAATAATTTTGTGATGCTCAGTTGCGACTTTTTCTTCAAAATAAATGGCTGTTGTACTGGCAAGATGCCTCAATATTTGCCCCATCTATCAATATGCAACCGCAGATTTTTCAGTACTTTATGGTTTTTTGAAGCTGAGTTTTGATCTGAAAAAATACGGCTTTTGTTCTGTATTTAGACGACTCTCTGCCCTTTGAATGAGCCCTGTCCGAATAATGTGCGTAAGCAAGATAAAAATGCTAGAATAGAGCGCTTATATCGTTTGCCATTCATAGTTGTTTGTCATGACTACCAATACTCAAATTACCGAAGATCGTATCCTGATTTTGGATTTCGGTTCTCAATATAGTCAGCTAATTGCACGTCGTGTACGTGAAGCTGGTGTTTATTCAGAAATGTACGCGTTTGATATGTCTGAAGAAGACATTCGTGCTTTCAATCCAAACGGTATTATTCTTTCAGGTGGCCCTGAAAGCGTATACGTTGAAGGTAGCCCACGCGCACCACAAGTTGTATTTGAGCTCGGTGTTCCTGTTCTTGGGATTTGCTACGGTCTACAAACCATGTCACAACAGCTTGGCGGTAAAGTCGAGCCAGGTGATGTACATGAATTTGGTTATGCAGAAGTAGACATTCAAGTTCGTGACAAATTGATTGGCGATCTTGAAGATTCTGCAGATAAGCTGAAAGTGTGGATGAGTCATGGCGATAAAGTGACTGCGTTGCCTGAAGGCTTCCAAGTGACTGCAAGTACACCAAGCTGTCCATTTGCAATGGTGTCTGATGAAGCACGTCGTTTCTATGGTATTCAATTCCACCCTGAAGTAACACACACTGCAAAAGGTGCTGAGTTACTGTCTAACTTTGTTCACGGGATCTGTGGCTGCCGTAGCTTATGGAACTCTGAAAACATCATCGACCTACGTGTTGAACAACTTCGCAAGCAAATTGGCGATCAAAAAGTTCTGCTTGGTCTTTCAGGTGGTGTGGATTCATCTGTTGTTGCTGCGCTATTACACCGTGCGATTGGCGATCAATTGACATGTGTATTCGTAGACAACGGCTTACTTCGTTTGAACGAAGGCGAGCAAGTGATGGACATGTTTGCGAAAAACATGGGTATCCGTGTGATTCGTGCTGATGCTGAAGAGCGCTTCTTAACTGCACTTGCAGGTGAAGTTGATCCTGAAGCGAAACGTAAAATCATTGGTCGTGAATTCATCGAAGTCTTCGCTGAAGAAGCACGTAAGCTTGATGGCGTAAACTTCCTTGCACAAGGTACGATTTACCCAGACGTGATCGAATCTGCTGCAACCAAAAATGGTAAAGCGCACGTGATTAAATCACACCACAACGTGGGTGGTTTACCAGACGATTTACAATTTGAATTGGTTGAGCCAATCCGTGACTTGTTCAAAGATGAAGTACGTCGTTTAGGTACAACTTTAGGTCTACCATTTGAAATGCTTTATCGTCACCCATTCCCAGGTCCGGGTCTAGGTGTTCGTATTTTGGGTGAAGTGAAAAAAGAATATGCTGACATTTTACGTTTAGCAGATGACATCTTCATGCAAGAACTTCGTGCAAGCGGTTGGTATGACAAAACTGCGCAAGCATTCGCTGTATTCCAGCCTGTTAAATCTGTGGGTGTAGTCGGTGACGGTCGTCGTTATGCATGGGTAATTGCACTTCGTGCGGTAGAAACTGTTGACTTCATGACAGCACGTTTTGCACACCTTCCATACGACTTAGTAGACAAGATCTCTACGCGTATCATGAACGAAATTGCTGAAGTTTCTCGTGTTGTTTATGACGTATCGTCTAAACCACCAGCGACTATCGAGTGGGAATAATTTTCTAACGAAAATTATTTGAGAAAAGAGGGCGCTTAGGCGTCCTTTTTTTATATTAATGACTTCAAAATAAGAGAAAAATATGGAATTTGAGCAATGGTTGCTAGAAGAAAAAGGTTTATCGAAGGCAACTGCTTCAAAATATACTTTGGTAATTAAAAATAGAATATCGGATTGGTTACCAAGTTATCAACTCTCAAACAATAGTATTGAGTTTGAAGCTTTAAAGCAGCTAATCTTTTCATTGGATATCTATAAAGAAAGAAATAAAGCAGGGAATAATATGTATTCCTCAGCATTGAATCACTATGGACATTATCTAAGACGAAGGGATACCAA
>CAVBYE010000052.1:0-17834 GCA_963599285.1 Bacteroidaceae bacterium
AATCGCAACTGGAGGTTCAGCCAAAATAGATAAAGATGGGGTAATAATCTCAAACTTACCCGGCTGTTCACGTACCGCTAAATAAGCTTCGTTTTCCCATGCCAACAGCACATCACCAATGCCACGCTCGGCAAAGGTTGTGGTGGCACCACGTGCGCCAGAATCAAGGACTTTGGTATTTTTATAAATTTTTTGTACAAATTGCTGTGCTGTCGCATCATTACCATTGGGTTGATGTTTTGCCCATGCCCATGCCGCGAGGTAATTCCAACGTGCACCACCAGACGTTTTTGGGTTAGGCGTAATAATGCCCACATCTGGCTTCACTAAATCGCCCCAATCTTGAATGCCTTTTGGATTGCCTTTACGTACCAAGAACACAATGGTTGAGGTATATGGAGTTGAGTTTTGAGGCAGTTTTTTCTGCCAATCGGCTGGAATCAGGCTGGCCTTTTGTGCTAAGACATCAATATCGGCAGCCAAGGCTAAGGTCACCACATCTGCAGATAAGCCATCTAAGACCGAACGGGCCTGTTTGCCTGAACCGCCGTGTGATTGTTTAAAGTTAATGTCTTGTCCGGTGCGTTTTTTCCAAAACTGACCAAATTGGCGGTTTACATCTTCGTATAATTCGCGCGTTGGGTCATAAGATACATTGAGGAAATCTTTTGCGGCATAGCTTAAAGATGATGCCGATACAAGCGCGGCGATAAGTGCTAGTTTTAATTGTGCTAAGCGCATGGTCTTCCCTCATAGATGCGGTGGTAAATTAGAATGGGTGCAGCATAACCCTAGTCTTTTTGCATAAAAAATAATAAATAATGAATTTTATATGAGTAAAAAAGCAATAGAATAAAAATGGCATCAGCGAACGAAAGTTTTTACACTAGAGGCTGCAGACAAGGAGTCATATATGCAATGTTTTAAAAATGCCAAGAGTGTGGCACAGGTTGATTTACTCGATCGTGGTTTTCATTATGGGGATGGCTGCTTTACCACTGCACGGGTCAAGAATGGCCAAATTGAATTGGCTAAACGTCACTTTGATCGTTTAACCCAAGCCTGTCAGGCATTAAAGCTTGACGCTGATTTGGTGTTGGTGGCCATGACTTTGGCGCATTTGAATCATGCCACAGGCACATTGAAAATTATGATTAGTCGCGGGGTCGGGCCGCGTGGTTATAGCCTACCGCATAGCCCAGCCGATGTATGGGTGATCTATTACCCACATGCAGTTGAAGCTTTTACTGTACAAGAAGCTCCTACAGCATTGCTGAGTCAACGCCTGGGTCTAAGTATGCCGAGTCTGGTGGGTGTGAAAAGTTTAAACCGTTTAGAGCAAGTGCTGCTCAAAGCCGAGGCAGACGCTTTAGGCTATACAGAAGCTTTAGTTTGCGATTTAAATGATCAAATTATTGAAGGAGTGAGCAGTAATTGCTTCATTCGATTAAACAATACATGGATTACGCCAGAACTTCGTTATAATGGCGTACACGGTGTGATGCGCGCGGAGATTTTGGCGCGTATGCAACGTGCAGGAATAAGCTGCGAGATTCGTGCTGTAGATTATGCTGAGCTGTCTCAGATACAAAGCTTATTTTTCTGTAATGCACTTCATGCCATGAATGTGGCCAGCCACCTTGCCGGACAAGCATTAGACACTGCTGCCTGTCATGCATTATTTTACGACCTTCAACTGGATCAGATAGCCTAATTATGTCGTCAGCATCGAAAACCAAAAAAACCAAAACATCCTCAGCTGGGATCAAAGCATTGTTGGCACTGGTGCTGCTGGCTGCTGTGGTCCTTGTAGGAAGCGTGTGGTCAAGCTTATTCAAGAACTATCCACTCGAAGGTCAATCCAGCTTATTGACCATTGGGACAGGGGATACGTATTCAGGCTTTATCGATCAATTGGCCAAAGACAATGTGGTCAGTTTTCCGATTGTGCTGAAGCTGTATCAAAAGTTTGTGATTCAAGACAGCTTAAAAGCAGGGGTCTATGAAATCAAACCGGGCATGAGCGTACGTGATGTATTGGACATGATTTCAGATGCCAAGAATGCGCAGATGAACCGTATTTTGGTGATTGAAGGCACAACCTTTAAAGACTTAATCACGACCTTAAAGCAAGATGATTTGGTCAAAAAAGAAGTTTCACATTTACCTGTTGCAGAATTACTTGCAGCGCTTGATATTCCCTTTGCGCATCCTGAAGGTCTATTTGCACCCGACACCTATTTCTTTGCCAAAGGTGAAACCGATAAGAAGATCTTAAAAGATTTATATCAACGTCAAATGAAGGCCTTAGATCAGGCTTGGGAAAACCGTGCCCCAGATCTACCGTATAAAAATAAGTATGAAGCGCTGATTATGGCTTCCATTGTTGAAAAAGAAACCAATGTCGACAGTGAACTCGAACAAGTGTCTGGTGTATTTGCACGTCGTCTGAATATTGGGATGCGCTTACAAACTGATCCAACGGTTATTTATGGCATGGGCGAACGTTATCAAGGCAACATTAGCCGTCAAGACCTACGTACACCAACTGCTTATAATACTTATACCATCAATGGCTTACCACCAACGCCAATTTCATTGCCAAGTGCCAAAGCCATTGAAGCAACCTTACATCCTGATCAATCGGATACACTATACTTTGTCGCAACGGGTAATGGTGGACATCAGTTTAGTCGTACTTATGAAGAACATAAGCAAGCGATTGAAAGCTACCATAAAACCATTGGGGTGAAATAGGAAAGCGCATGTTTATTAGTTTTGAAGGCACCGAAGGGGTAGGTAAAACCACCCTCATTCGTCGTATATTTGAGTATTTGCAGACCCAAGGACAGGATGTGGTGTTAACCCGTGAACCGGGCGGTACACCGATGGCTGAAAAGATCCGCAATTTGCTGCTCAGTGTTGACGAAGAGCCTATGGCCAATGACACAGAATTGTTGTTAATGTATGCAGCACGTGCGCAGCATGTGCAGCAAGTGATTGCACCGGCCTTAGCCGCGGGTAAAACCGTACTCTGTGACCGCTTTACCGATGCGAGTTTTGCCTACCAATGTGCAGGGCGTGGTCTGAGTGCAGAAAAATTGGCACTCTTAAATGATCACTTTGTGTCGATTATGCCTCAACTGACCTTTTGGCTTGATGCGCCTACAGAACTTGGCATGTCACGTGCCCGTGCGCGCGGTGCCTTAGATCGCTTTGAGCAAGAAAAGGCCATCTTCTTTGAAAAAGTGCGTGCTGGTTATGCAGATTTACATCAACAGCAACCTGCGCGGATCAAACGTTTAGATGCGACTCAAAGTGCAGATCAGGTCTTTGCACAGGCGCTCGCACAATTGCAACAGGCGCTTTAATGCGTTTTTAGAGATCAAATTTTATTTGGGCTGTCATGGCACATGCAGCCCGAAGTTTTACGCTCATTTGAGCAGTTAACCATTTTGGGGAAAATTGGGGAATGGCAACATTAGTACGTGATCATGAGGTGGTAGATGGCTTTGCACAAGCAGGCTACCCGCTGTCGGACAATCTCGTGGAAATGCTCAATGAGCATTATAACCATCAAACTGAGCGCCGTGGCTGTGGCTACACGCAAGCGACTCGTGTGCTCGCTGAGTTTATTCATAAACAGCGAGAAGCAGACTATCAAGATTTAGGCTTATTTCAATCTTACGATACAACGGCTTTAAAGCGCGTATGTCAACACGCAGCTGACTATGGTTTAACCCTAAATAGTTGGCGAAATTTAGATCAAGATGCGGCAGTTTTAGCCTTTATTCAACAGCATCAGCATGAATTCGCACAGCTGCTCAAGCAGCAGGTAGAGCGACAAGCATGCCTGCGTCAGCTTAGTACTACCTTTGACCGTGAAGAAAGCCAAGTGATCAGTCGCTTAATTGAAGATCTGATTTTACCTAAAACAGCCGCCGCGACAGGTCTAATTGAAGTGGCCACCTTAGCCGATAAGCCCAAGGTCGGTTCATGTCCTATGGCGGAGAAATTTTTCTTAAAAATTGCACATGGTGAAGTGTTGCGCCGCGGTGAAATCAATATTTTTGTTGATGCCGAGCAACGCCCAGTGTTCATGGAAAAGCTCAATATGGGTGATAACCACTCTTGTATCAGTTTACAGCCTGTGCTGATGAATGGGGTACGTTTACCTGCGGGGTCTTTATTCTCTGTGGCCTATGACCGCGATGCAATTGGCAACAAACGTACCAATCGGGGGCATGCAGGCTGTGTGATTCCTGTGACTGAAGTGGCGGGTTTTTATTTTTTACGTTTGACCACTTTGGCCATTTCACCGAAAAATCGTCGCCGTGCGTTTAGCAGTCATTTTGAGCAACAGGTTCAAAATGGTTTGTATAGTCCAGAAACCACGCAACTTTCACAACTTTTGGATGTTGCCCAAGCGCAATAGGAAGCCTTCTGTGCTGCACGTTTGCTATTCACCTCAATATTTTGCCCATACCCATACCAACAGTATGGAGAAACTGACTTTTGTGGCCGAGCGTTTACAAGAGTATGACTATATTTGTTTACATGAGCCTGAACCACTTGAAGGTGACGTGTTAAAAAGCTTACATGATCCTAATTATGTCGAGGCATTTTTAACTGGTGAGCCAAGAAAATTGGCCAGTATTCAGGGTTTTAAGCCATGGAATCCTCAACTGCGTGATGCAGTACTGAGTGTGAATGGTGGGCAAATTTTAGCTGCTCAGTTGGCGTGGCAGCACGGACTTGCTGCCAATATTGCACAAGGGTTTCACCATGCAACGCCTGATTTTGGCAGTTGTTATTGTACCTTTAACGGGTTGGCTTTGGTGGCACAGCATTTTCCAGATAAACGAATTTTTGTCTTAGATTGTGACCAACATGGTGGCAATGGAACCGCTGATTTTGTACTAAAGTTACCCAATTTATATAATTTTAGTATTTATGGCCAAGCTTTTGGTTGTGCCAGTTATGAGCGTGCCGAAACACGGCATATTCATCCCAAAACAGGTAACTTTAAGTCCTATCAGCAGGCGATTGAAGAAGGCTTTGCCGCTGCGCAAGCATGGCAAGCAGATCTGATTATTTATCAGGCGGGAATGGACTGTCATCAAGATGACCCACATGGCTCGACTTGGTTTAGCACGGATCTGATCGAAAAACGTGATGAATTGGTGTTTCGTTTAGCCAAGCAAAGCCAAATTGCCACCATGTTTGTTTTGGCAGGGGGCTATCAAAAGCTCAGTAAGCTGATTCCTTTGCACGTGAGAACCTTTGAGATCGCTGCACAAATTTACTACCCTGAAGCTTAAAAAAATCGGATGCTTAATGCATCCGATTTTTATTTTACAGCACCTCGACAGGGGTGTTGACCAAAGGCTGTTCCACCCTAAAATTCGGTGGATTGAGTACAGTCTTACGCAGCTCAGTGGCAGCTTCAGGATAGTCCAAAGTGTAATGTAGGCCACGTGATTCTTGGCGTGCCATGGCACAGCGCACAATCATCTCCGACACCAGAACTAAGTTACGCAGCTCAATTAAATTTTTGCTGACCTGATAGTCGTGATAATACTCGTTAATTTCTTTTTTCAGCATTTCAATACGATGTAAGGCACGCTGCAAACGCTTACTAGAACGTACAATGCCTACATAGTTCCACATGGTATGACGTAATTCATCCCAATTTTGTAAAATCACCACTTCTTCATCGGGATCAATGACTTGAGAGTCATCCCATGCTGGCACTTGTGGCGAGATATACTGGGGATCAAATTGCTGTTGAATCTGTTTGGCTGCCGCCATGCCATACACAAAACATTCAAGCAGGGAATTGCTGGCCATACGGTTAGCACCATGTAAACCCGTATACGAGGTTTCGCCAATGGCATACAGACCGGCAAGATCCGTTTGACTGTGTTCATCGACCACCACACCGCCACAGGTGTAGTGTGCAGCCGGTACAACCGGAATCATGTCCTTGGTAATGTCAATCCCAAGCTCAAGCAAGCGTGCATAGAGGGTTGGGAAGTGTTCAATAATAAATTCGGCTGGCTTATGGGTAATATCTAACCACACATGACGAATGCCTAAACGTTTAATCTCATGGTCAATGGTACGTGCTACAACGTCACGAGGTGCCAGCTCAGCACGCTCGTCATAACGCAGCATAAAGCGTTCGCCATCGGGTAAGCGTAAGTACGCACCTTCACCACGCATCGCCTCGGTGATTAAAAAGGAACGCGCTTGGGGATGATATAAACAGGTCGGGTGGAATTGATTAAATTCCATATTCGCCACACGGCAGCCGGCACGATAAGCCATGGCAATACCATCACCTGTCGCAATATCAGGATTTGAGGTGTAAACATAAGCTTTCATTGCCCCACCGCACGCAAGAGCAGTAAACGGCGCTAAGAAGGTATGTACTTGTTCGGTTTGATCGTCTAAAGCATATAAACCCACAGCACGATTTATATCTTGCGTCTGACTTGGGTTTAATTTGTGTGTGGTAATCAGATCAATGGCAATATAATTTTCGAAAATATGAATATTGTTTTTTTGTTGAGCACGCTCCACTAAAGTGGTCGAAATCGCACGTCCTGTGGCATCAGCAGCATGAATAATTCGACGCTGAGAGTGTCCACCCTCACGGGTTAAATGTAGTTGTGCTTGCTCATCTAACGTAAATTTCACCCCTTGATTAAGGAGAAAGTCGACTGAAGGTTTTCCCCCATTGACTGTCTGTTGAACAGCATCTAATTCACATAAATGTGAACCTGCAATCATTGTGTCTTCAATATGCTGTTCAAGAGAGTCGGTTTGATCGAGCACCGCAGCAACACCGCCTTGGGCATAAAAGGTACTTGCATCGGTTAAATTTGATTTGGCTAAAACCGCAATCTTCAAATGTTCAGGCAAAGATAGCGCCAAACTCAGCCCCGCACCGCCACTACCAACAATAATCACATCAAAATGATGTGTCGTATGTAAATTAGACATGTCCGTCCGCTAATTTTTTAAAGTCCGATAATATCACTGCTTTTTTGATCAAAATGCAAGCTTAAAAATGCAGCAAATTTAAGAAAAATTCAAAAAATGTGAATATGGTCACATAAAAATTAACACCTTGTTTCTGCAAACATATTTCAACATATTATTACCCAAGATCAGTAAAATTTATGTTAAAACAGCGTATATTCCTCCCAAAGTTGTTGAATGGATTGTGATGATTCATATGAAGAATAGAATTTTAAAACAGAGCTTTTATACAGCCGTATTTGTGACTGCAGCGGTGCAAACCCAAGCGGCGAGTGTCGATTTTTCAAATTTAGTGGCTGAAGTGAGTCCTGCGGTGGTCAGTGTAAGCGTGACCAAAAAAATGAGCGAGCAGGAGCTGTTACAGCAACAAGTGCCTGAAATTTTACGTCGCTTCTTTGGGCCTAATATTGTGGTGCCACAACAACGTGCCGCGCAAGAACGCACCAGTTTTGGTAGTGCATTTTTTATTGATAAAAATGGCTATTTATTAACTAATCATCACGTGATTGAGAATGCATCTAAAGTCACCATCACTTTAAATGACCGTCGTGAGTTTGATGCCACAGTAGTTGGCAGTGATGCACGTACTGATGTGGCGTTATTAAAGGTCAGCGGCAGCAATTTCCCTCAATTGAAAAAAGGCAATGTCGAGCAACTGCGTGTTGGTGAGCCGGTTTTAGCCATTGGTTCACCCTTTGGATTTGATTACTCTGCATCGGCCGGCATTGTCAGTGCCAAAATGCGTAACGTTATGGGTGAAACCGCAGTACCCTTTATTCAAACCGATGTGGCTTTAAATCCAGGGAACTCCGGGGGGCCTTTGTTTAACCAACGTGGTGAAGTGGTGGGTGTCAACTCACGTATTTTCAGCGGTACGGGCGGTTATATGGGCTTATCGTTTTCCATTCCGATTGATGTGGCGATGGATGTCTCTGAACAACTGAAGAAAAATGGCCGAGTGACCCGTGCTTATTTAGGGGTACAGCTGCAAGATCTTGATCGTACCTTGGCGGAGGCTTATAAACTGAGCAAGCCAGAAGGTGCATTGATCACCATGGTGACCGCAAATTCACCTGCAGCGAAAGCAGGGCTTAAAGTGGGCGATGTGATTTTAAAGTACAACAATCAGCCGATTGCTCAAGCCTCACAACTGTTAAACTTTTTAAATCGTACCACGCCACAGCAAGTGGTCGATTTGCACATTTTACGCAACGACAAGCGCCAAAATATCAGTGCAACGTTAGCTGCAGCACCAGATAGCACGCCAGCCAAAACCACAACCAGCACCAACAGCACCAAAAAGGGCCCGACTTTAGGCGTGGCGATTCGTAACTTAAATGAATACGAACGAAAAGTGCTGCAAGTGTCAGGTGGGGTGTTGATTCAAGACGTGAGCCGTGGTGGAGCCGCAGATCTGGCCAATTTACGCGTTGGGGATGTGGTCACACATTTAAACGATAAAGCGGTAGTGGATGCGCAAAATTTTATTGATCAGGTGGCGCAACTAAAAAAGGATCAAGTGATTCGTATTTCAATCCTACGCCAAAATAAACCCATGATTTTAGGTTTGCGTATCACAGCCTAAGCGACGCTGCAAAAAAAACCATGCCTTGAGCATGGTTTTTTATATTAAACACAGTACACTGCTGCTCAAAAAACTCAGGATAATAAATCATGCATGCCATTTTCGATCTCAAGATTCAGGTCAAACCTGAACATATTGACACACTAGGACACGTAAATAACGTGGTTTATATGCATTGGATGCAAGATGTTGCCACCGCTCATATTGAAGCTTTAGGTCTAGGTCTTGAGCAGTATCAACAACTTCAGCATGCCATGGTGGCAGTAGAACATCAGGTACAATATCGTAAAGCGGCCTTTCTAGGGGACGAGATTATTTTACGCACTTGGCTGTATGATATTAATGCCCTATATTCTTTCCGCCAATATGCCTTTTATCGGGCCAAAGATCAAAGTCTGTTATTTGTGGGTAATACCAAATGGGCGTGTATTGAATTGGCCAGCGGCCGTCCAAAACGAATGTCACCGACCTTCTTACAGGCCTATCAACCAATCAGTGAAGAGCTGAATCCTTACGACTTTTCAGTCGATCATGTGGCTGGATAAAAATTCATCATCTAGATAAAAAATATAACAATTTTAGTGAAAGTAAATATAGATGTTAGCAAAATTAATCATCTATAATAGCCTTAAGCCTATGCTGAGCATTCCCTCTTTCCGTTCAGCATAGGCTTAAAATTAGGCACAGTCTTAATTTTTGATCTTTGTTGGGTCGCTAAAAGGCCATCTTGTTGCCCGCACTCGGGTGAAATTTCTGCACGATTTCCGCGGATATTTGTTTGTCTCTCTGTATTTTTAACGCGTGCCTGCTTATACTGTGCAGCATCTTCGGAATATCCTTTTTGCACGTCATGATTACTCAACTTGGTTTGAAATCTGATTGTGTACACATTTTTAGAGTAGTTTATGGCAGTTGCTAAAAAGTCTGTAAATATCAAAAACATACGTAACTTTTCCATTATCGCGCATATCGATCATGGTAAGTCAACCCTTGCGGATCGTTTTATTCAAACCTGTGGTGGTTTGCAAGATCGTGAAATGCAAGCCCAAGTTCTGGACTCCATGGAGTTAGAACGTGAGCGCGGGATTACCATTAAAGCGGCCTCGGTGACCCTGTATTACACTCATCCAAACGGTGAAGAATATCAGTTGAACTTCATTGACACGCCAGGACACGTGGATTTCTCATACGAAGTGTCGCGTTCATTGGCAGCGTGTGAAGGTGCGCTATTGGTTGTGGATGCAGCACAGGGCGTAGAAGCACAGTCTGTAGCCAACTGCTATACCGCAATTGAACAAGGTTTAGAAGTTTTACCGGTACTCAATAAAATTGATTTACCTCAGGCTGAACCTGAGCGTGTGATTCAAGAAATTGAAGACATTATTGGGGTCGAAGCGACTCACGCACCAACGTGTTCTGCTAAAACGGGTCTTGGCATTGAAGGTGTACTTGAGACTTTGGTAGACACCATTCCTGCACCTACCGGTGACCGTGATGCGCCGCTTCAAGCCTTAATCATTGACTCATGGTTTGATAACTACTTAGGCGTTGTGTCTTTGGTACGTATTAAACAAGGTCGTGTGCGTAAAGGCGACAAGATGTTGATGAAATCAACAGGTCAAACGCACATCATTACCTCTGTGGGTATCTTTAACCCGAAACACACCGAAACAGACATCTTAGAAGCAGGTGAAGTTGGTTTCGTCATTGCCGGCATTAAGGACATCTTTGGTGCACCAGTGGGTGATACCATTACCCTTGCCAATACGCCGGAAGTTGAAATTTTACCGGGCTTTAAAAAGGTTAAACCACAGGTTTATGCGGGCCTCTTCCCAATTGACGCAAGTGATTTTGAACCATTCCGTGAAGCGCTGCAAAAATTACAAATCAATGACTCAGCTTTGTTCTTCGAACCTGAAAGTTCGGATGCCTTAGGCTTTGGTTTCCGTTGTGGCTTCTTAGGCATGCTGCACATGGAAATCGTACAAGAACGTTTAGAGCGTGAGTACGACCTTGATTTAATCTCTTCTGCACCAACAGTAATTTACGAAGCAGTGATGAAAAATGGCGAAACCATTTACATCGACAGCCCATCAAAAATGCCAGATGGTTCAACAGTTGAAGACCTACGTGAGCCAATTGCTGAATGTAACATTTTGGTGCCACAAGAATACTTAGGTAACGTGATGACCTTATGTGTTGAGCGCCGTGGTGTGCAAAAAGACATGAAGTTTGTTAGCAACCAAGTTGCGATTACGTTTGAAATTCCAATGGCCGAAGTGGTGATGGACTTCTTCGATAAATTGAAGTCATGTTCACGTGGTTTTGCCTCACTTGACTACAACTTCGTACGTTTTGAATCATCATCACTGGTAAAAGTGGATGTATTGATCAATGGCGATAAAGTAGATGCCTTAGCGATGATTTGTCACCGTCAAGATGCGCGTCACCGTGGTATTGCTTTAGTTGAAAAAATGAAAGATTTGATTCCACGTCAAATGTTTGATGTGGCAATTCAAGCGGCGATTGGTGCACAAATTATTGCCCGCTCTACTGTAAAAGCTATGCGTAAAAACGTATTGGCTAAATGTTATGGTGGTGACGTGTCGCGTAAGAAGAAACTTCTTGCCAAACAAAAAGAAGGTAAGAAACGCATGAAGCAAGTGGGCAGTGTAGAGATCCCACAAGAAGCCTTCCTTGCAGTACTGAAAGTAGAACGATAAGCGCACTAGGAGTCGTATAGCCCATGGATTTTGATTTTAATTTAATCCTCGTTCCCGTCACATTACTGTTTATTGTTTTGTGGCTACTCGATAAGTTTGTGTTGAAACAACGTGAACTTAAAGGTCGAGGTAATGAAAATTTCATCATTACATGGGCATATGATTTCTGGCCAGTACTGACCGTCGTGTTGGTACTGCGCTCATTCTTCTATGAGCCGTTTAATATTCCTTCTGATTCAATGGTGCCGACCTTAGAGACGGGTGATTTTATTTTGGTGAATAAGTTCGAATACGGGGTGAAGCTGCCGATTGTGAACACCAAAATTTTAGATACCGGTCATCCTGAACGTGGTGAAGTCGCGGTGTTCCGCTATCCACCGCAACCGGGAATCAGCTATATTAAACGTATTGTCGGCTTGCCGGGCGATCACATCGTTTACGATCAAGGTCAGCTCAGTATTAATGGCCAACAGGTGGCGAAGCTGCCTGTTGAATTTAGCCGTGAAAAAGATGTGTTAGATACACCGAATTCGATTTATCATAAAGAAACATTAGGTGAACACACCTTTATGATGCGTGAACTTGAAGGAGTGAACGTGTCGAGCCAAGCACCTTTTGTCAATTATGTGAAAGATGGTGCTTATGCACAAACAAGTGGTTCATATTGGGAAGTCGAAGTTCCAGAAGGTCATTACTTCGCGATGGGGGATAACCGCGATCAAAGTGCTGACAGTCGTTTCTGGGGCTTTGTACCAGAAGAAAATTTAACTGGTCGCGCATTCTATATTTGGATGCATAAAGAGCCAGGCTTCAAGCTGCCGTCATTTAGCCGTAACGGGAGCATTGATTAACCGTTTAGGATAAACATATGCGTCGTTCACAACAAGGTGCATCTTATATTTCAATTTTATGTGTAATCATAGCATTTGCATTTTTTGTAAAAATCTTGGTTGCAGTTTGGAGTCCCTATTGGGACAACAGAGTCATTAACACTCAAATTGAGCAATTGCTGGTGTTGGCACAGCCCAACATGAATTCACAGCAATTTAAAACTCAATTAGGACAACGTTTAGACATGAACGGTATTTATGATACGAAGGTAGAGGATATTGTTCAGGTCGAAAATGCTGGTGGTCTAAAAGTAAAAACCAACTATGAAGTAAGAAAACCCTTCTTGCTGAATATTGATTTAGTATTAAAGTTCGAGAAAGATTTTGATCAAAGCGCAGTCCAAGCTCAATGATATACGCTTAGCCAGCCGTATCGGGTATCAGTTTCAGCAGAGCGAGTTATTGCAACTCGCGCTGACGCATCGATCGGTCAGCCATAAATACAACTATGAACGCCTAGAATTTTTAGGTGATGCATTGTTGGGCATGATCATTGCCAATTATTTATACCAAGCCTATCCGCATGAAAATGAGGGGCGTCTGACCCGCATGCGTGCAACGTTGGTGCGCCAAGAAGCATTGGGCAAAATTGCCAATGACTTAAAGCTCAGTCAAAACTTGATCTTAAGTACAGGTGAGCTTAAATCGGGTGGACATCACCGTGAGTCGATTTTGGCCGACACGGTTGAAGCGATTATTGGTGCAATTTATATCGATTGCAATGATTTAAACGTACTACGCACGATTGTGTTAAAGTGGTACGAACCGTACTTAGATCATATTGAACCGACGGATCAACTCAAAGATCCAAAATCACGGTTACAAGAATATTTACAAGCGCGTAAAAAGCCTCTCCCTGTATACGAAGTTGTAGATATTCAAGGCGATGCCCCAAACCAACATTTCAAAGTGGAATGTCAGGTTGCCGGTTTAGCCGTAATGAAGGGCGAAGGCTCGAGTCGTCGTTTTGCTGAACAAGCAGTAGCGGCGGATATTTTAAAATTATTGGAGCAGTAATCTGCCATGACACATACTTCCGATCACATTGATGCTGATCACGAGTCGACAAGCGACAGTAATGACTTAATTAGTCAATTCTTTAGCCAACAAGGCACAGAAATTCCTTCGGATTACCGCAGTGGTTTTGTTGCTATTGTGGGTCGTCCAAACGTAGGTAAATCGACCTTAATGAACCATATTTTGGGTCAAAAATTATCGATTACTTCGCGTAAACCACAAACCACACGTCATAAAATCGTGGGCATTGACTCACGTGAAAAATCTCAGGCGGTCTTCGTAGATACCCCAGGGATGCACAAGAAAGAAGTTCGTGCCATCAATAAAATGATGAACCGTGCTGCACACTCTGCACTTCGTGACGTGAACTTGGTTTTATTTGTATTGGATGCAGATAAGTGGACTCAAAACGACGAGCTTGTTTTGGAAAAACTGAAAAATGCAGAGATGCCGGTGATTCTGGTAATCAATAAAATTGATACCTTAGAAAATAAAAACCATGCATTACCATTGATTCAAGAGCGTGCCAAGCTCATGAATTTTGCCGAAATCGTGCCTGTATCTGCGCTGCGTGGTGCAAACCTCGATCACCTGCGTGACACGATTGCAAAATATCTTCCATTCCAGCCACCGCTCTATTCATTAGATCAACTCACAGACCGTTCAGAACGCTTCTTAGCTTCTGAAATTATTCGTGAAAAGATCATGCGTCAATTGGGTGAAGAGCTGCCATACGATTTGACGGTACAAATTGAATCATTTAAAACCGAAGATGCGGTATTAAATGAAAAAACTGGTCGTATGAAAGCACCGTGTACTTACATCGATGCCACTATTTTTGTTGATCGTGCTGGCCAAAAAGCCATTGTGATTGGTGAAAAGGGCACCAAACTGAAGAAAATCGGCATGGATGCACGTGTAGACATGGAAAAGATGTTTGAGCAAAAAATTATGCTCACGCTTTGGGTCAAAGTTAAAGGCGGTTGGTCAGATGACGAACGTGCGCTGAAGAGTCTTGGCTATAGCGACATCTAAATTTTAACTCAGGAGCAGTGATGCTAAAAGTGATTGCGATTGTGGTGTCTATGGGACTGTTACAAGGTTGTATTCATAAAGTGGTCACTGTTCCGGTTAAAGTGGCCTATAAAACCACCAAGGGCGTTGTCAAAGGTACGGCGGCCGTGGTGGGTGCAGTGATCCCCGATGGCGAGGATGACGACACAGATAAAAAATCCAAAAAGAAAAACAGCTAAATGCGTAATCAAGCTCTGCACGGCTATCTCATTCACCATCGTAAGTATCGTGAACGTAGCCATATTGTGTATTTGTTTACCCAAGAATATGGCCGTATTGATGGCGTGCTACGTCAGGTCCCACCACCGCAGTATCAACCGATTTGTTTGCAGGCTTCGGGTAAATCAGAGCTGAAAAATTTTGCCAAACTCGAACATATGCACCAACCGGTATTTTTCTTCGGCGATGCTTTTTTTGCCGGTTTTTATTTGAATGAAATTTTATTGCGTTTAGCACCGCTAGAATTGCCCATGCCCAATAGCTTTTTGCAGTATGGACTTACCCTAGTACAGCTACAGCAACTGTCTGAACATCCACAGCCAAAATGGTTTCTCAAACATATTTTACGTCAATTTGAGCATGTTTTTCTTGAAGAATTAGGCTATGCCGTCGACTTTAGTGTAGATGCACAGCAGCAAAAAATTGTCGCGCAGCAGCACTATGTATTTGAGCTTGGACAGGGCTTGTTGCCCGTCTGTTCACCAAGTGCCAATAGTCTATCAGGGCAAGCACTCTGCAGTATGCACGATTATAAAAAGGGTGGGGATTTTAGCCCAGAACAGTTACAATTGCTGTCCAAGTTATACCGACAAATTTTAACGGCATTGTTAGGCGATCGTCCGTTAAAGAGTCGCCAACTTTGGATTCAAAATATTCAATCATAAGCGTAAACAGGAATTGATTATGGCTGCATTACTTGGGGTCAATATTGACCATGTCGCAACATTACGACAAGCACGTGGTACGACTTATCCTGATCCAGTCAATGCTGCACTGATTTGTGAGCAAGCAGGTGCAGAGGGCATTACCTTACATTTACGTGAAGATCGTCGCCATATTCAAGATGATGACGTGCGTCGCATGCGTCCATTGCTCAAAACCCATATGAACCTTGAAATGGCAGTCACCGATGAAATGGTGGCCTTTGCTCAGGAAATTCAGCCACAGCATGTATGCTTTGTACCAGAAAAGCGTCAAGAAGTGACCACTGAAGGTGGACTTGATGTGGTGGGTAATTTTGACGAGGTGAAAAAAGCCACCCAAGCCCTAAGCGAAATTGGCTGTGAAGTGTCATTATTTATTGATGCTGACTTTGCGCAAATTGATGCAGCAGTGGCATGTGGTGCACCTGTTATTGAAATTCATACCGGTGCTTATGCTGATGCTCAAACCCCAGAAGCGCAGCACGCTGAACTTGAGCGTATTCAAAAAGGCGCAGCTTACGCAGCCGAAAAAGGCCTGTTAGTGAATGCAGGTCATGGTTTAAACCTAGACAATGTGACCCCAATTGCCGCGATTCCACAGATCCACGAGCTCAACATTGGTCATTCTTTAATTGCAGATGCGGTCTTTGTTGGTCTCGCACAAGCAGTACAAGAAATGAAAGCTGTGATTAAAGCGGCACGTTAAGATTTAAAGATTATGTCAAATATTGATTATGCTGAACTCATGAAGCCAGTCATTGGCTTCTTAGGTTGTGAAACACCAACAGAATGGCTTGATGCTGCGCTAGAAAATCTTGATATTTTAATGCAAGATCATGCCAACTGCGAAAAGAAAGCAGCAAGTACTGCAATGAATCTGATGTTCCGTTACAACTATTATTCGGATCTACAGGTGAAGCTTGCGCAACTGGTGCGAGAAGAAATGCTGCATTATGAGCAAGTACTTGAGCTGATGAAGAAGCGTGGCCAAGAATGGGTTGGCTTAAGTGCAGGGCGCTATGCAGGCGGTTTACGTAAAGAAATCCGTACTTTTGAACCAGAGGCACTGATTGATGTATTGGTGGTGGGTGCATTTGTAGAAGCACGCTCATGTGAGCGTTTCTATGCGCTCTCTACCCGTGTGGATGATGAATTAGCGCGTTACTACCGTTACTTACTTAAGTCTGAATCGCGTCATTTTGAGGACTATTTGGCCTTAGCTTATGAAGTGGCACAAACAGCCAAATTAACCAAGCCTAAAGATGATATTCAAAAACGAATTGAACATATTCGTGAAGTTGAAAAACAATTGATTTTAAGCCCAGATGAGTTATTCCGCTTCCATAGTGGCGTACCAACTCAAGCTTAAGCCATCAAACCATCATTTCACTCAGGTGAAATGATGGTTCACTCCACTTGATAATAATAACGATTTGCAAAAACTATAACTGAAGCGTAGCATAATCGACTTATGACTTCATCTGTTCGATTTTAATTTATGTCTTTATTCAAATCTTCTTTGCTCTTTGCGGCAACCTTGCTCAGCACGTCTGTTTTACATGCACATTATCCATTTGTGGCCCCATTAAACTATCAAACTTTTAATAACCATACGGCTGTGCTTGCCGGTTTTTATGACAACCCATTTGCTTCAGAAGTGGCGATTAAAAACTTTAAATTCCACTACCATACCCCTGAAGGGCAAAAAATCTATTTAGACGATGCAGCATTGAGCAAAACCCAAACCGTCAGCAGCTTTACGCTTGAAAATAAAATCGATGGTACTTACCGTATTCGTGGTGAGAAACAAGGTTCAAGCAGTCGTTTTGCACTTGATGGTAAAACATGGAAACCATTGCTCGGTGCAAAAGCAGATCCTAAAAAACCCAATGATAAAGTGGTCTATGCTGATCAGCTGAAGAAAAAAGCCCAAGTTAAAACTGTACAAACGCTTGAATTAATTGAGACCTTTGTATCGCGTCGTGCAACGTCAAACCATGTGATTCATCATCTACATGATGGTTTTGACGTGCAATTTGTTACCCATCCCAACGCGATTCAAGCAGGTCAGGCCGTACAGTTTAATGTCTTAGATGATAAACAAGGCGTTGCGAATGTTGAGGCGACCATTTTGGCGCAAACCACAGGTTTTAGCCGTGAAGAGAAAGTGGTACAAACGCTTAAATCGAATGCCAAAGGTGAGCTCCACTTTAACTTAGCTCAAGCAGGACAGTATTTACTGACCATTGACTACCAGCAACCCTTTAGCCACAAAGGCGATCAATTAAAGCGTTATAAATATACTTTAGCGTTTAATGTGACACCATAATGAACACAAAACCTGCTCCGGCAGGTTTTTTTATGGTTGATGATAGTTAGTTAAGAGATGAGGATCAGGATGATAATGCCCAAAAATATCTTTAGCTTGAATGTGAATACCTGTATGAATACTCAGATCATTTGGGTAGTCTTCATCTATTTGATCGTCTTGTACCATTCTTATGAGATCAAACAGAAAAGAATCAAAATTAGTGATTTGTTCAATAGGCACATGAACATTAAAGATCGTAGCAAC
>CAVBYE010000053.1:0-17548 GCA_963599285.1 Bacteroidaceae bacterium
CACCAGTAACGATTTCGCCGTCTTCAAAGATTTTTTCAAGTTTAGTCCAAGTTTCTGCGCGTTTAGCTTTTTCGCGAGAAAGAACTGTTTGACCCATACCGTTGTCAAGCGCTTCAACAACTACGTCAACTGTGTCGCCTACAGCAACTTCAAGTTCACGTTGTTCGTTTAAGAATTCAGCACGGTCTACTACGCCTTCAGATTTAAGGCCAGTGTCAACAGTAACCCAGTCAGAGTCGATGCTTACTACAACGCCTTGGATGACAGCACCCTTTTCAACGTTGAGGTTTAATTCGCTTTCTTCAAAGAGGGCTGCAAAAGATTCGGTCATGATATTTCCGATAAAATCAGCGGTCTTGGATCAGACAAGGCCGGTTCAGTTAAGCGTCCGCATAGTCCATAAAAGACTGATCAGGCTATGTTTTCGCTGAAATAAATTATTTATCTAACACGCTGTCTACGTAAGTCGTCATTAAATGAAAGACTTCATCAATGTTCAAATCTGAACTGTCGATGATGTAGGCATCAGCTGCGGGTTTGAGCGGAGCGACTGTGCGTTCCATATCTCGTTTATCGCGAGCTTCGATATTAGCTAAAATGTCGTTTATTTTAACATTTAGCCCCATACCCTGCAACTGTTTTACACGGCGTGCTGCACGAGATTCAGCCGATGCGGTCAAATAAATCTTAGCTTGGGCATGTGGGAAAATGCTCGTGGCCATATCTCGACCATCTGCCACTAAACCGGGTGCCTGTGCAAAAGCGTGTTGTCTTTCGAGTAAAGCTGTTCTAAGTTCAGGAATTGCCGCTACTTTTGATGCATATTCGCCCACTTGCTCGGTACGAATCTGCTGAGAGACATCGACTTGATTCAGCAACACTTGAATACCTTGCTCGGTACTTAAAAATTCAATATCGAGTGCTGTAGCCACGTCAATACATTGTTGTAACTGTGTATCTAAAGCATCTAATAACTGCTGCTGCTTTAACGCTAAACCCAGCAGACGATACAATGCACCTGAGTCAAGTAAATGAAAGTGATAATGTGCAGCCAATTTCGCTGCTAGTGTGCCCTTACCTGAGCCACTTGGACCATCAATGGTAATAATATGAACTGTCATGATTGAATCGTCAGCTATGAAAAGGTTTGTGCAAGTTTTGCAAGTCCTAGTTTAATCCCTGTTTTCAACTGTGCAAGAATTAATTGACTGATTAAAGGCACCCGCATCTGTAGCTCAATACGATAGGTCACCAAGGTCTGTGTGGCTGTGAGACGCTCAAAGCGAATCACGCCAAGGTGATGAGCAACCCATGAATTGTCAATAATCCTGTATTCAATGCGCTCATTGGGCTGCAGCACGGTAATTTGCTCTTTTAAAGGTTTAATTTTACCCAAGCCTACACATCGTACAGAACCCACCCCATCGGGTGATGTACCGGTCACTGCATCTTGGACACGCTGTACTTGTAAAGGGGCAAAGGCAATATTGTAACTATCATGCACTGCAAGACAGGTAAATACCTGTTCAATAGCGGCAGGAAATTGTTGTTGAATTTCAATAAAAGGCATTTAAAACATTCTCAGCTAAGGCTTTGGCACCTGCGATGCAGCGAGCGCTTCTTGTTTTTGTTGTTTCAGCTGTCGTTTTTGCTCACGACGTGATTTAAAAAATGCACTGAGCTGATGTGAGCATTGTTCCTGTAAACAGCCTGATTCAAACTCAAAGCGATGGTTATAATAGCCATCACTGAGCAATTGCCGTGCTGAGATTAACGAGCCCGCTTTGGTCTCGGTTGCACCAAACACGACTCTGTGAATACGAGCATGAATTAAAGCCCCAACACACATGGTACACGGCTCTAAAGTCACATACAGAGTGGCATCTTCAGGCAATCGATAGTTTTGAATATGTTGACAGGCCTGCCGAATCGCTTGAATTTCGGCATGTGCTGTTGGATCATACAAGGAAATTGGTGCATTAAAGCCTGCACCAATGATCTGATTTTGGCTGACAATAATCGCGCCAACGGGAATTTCGCCTTGCTCAGCGGCTTGTGCAGCCTGCTCGTAAGCAAGCTGCATCCAATCTTCATCTTGATAATGACTAAAATCGTGCATTTAAATAATCGCGTACTGCTTTAACAATGCATTCCAACTTTCAATATTGGTGACCGGCGGGCATTGACTAAAGATACCTTTGAGCGACAAGTCTTCACTCTTTTGCCATGCAGGCGATAAGTCTTTGTCGACCAAGCGTGCACGCACCCCTTCAACAAAGTCCGGATGGCGGATTTTCCAATCTGAAATTTGACGTTCGAGTTCAAAGACTTCTGTCCATGAATGATCTTGTTTACCCCACTGCCACAGTAACCAGGTGAGTGCCGCAGTGGTCGGTGAACCTTTTTGCAAGTTTTCGCTGGCTTGACGTAACCAATCACTGCGTGCATCAATCAAACTAATGATCGATGAATAATCATGTTCAAAATTCAAACCACGACACACACTTTGAATGACATCCAGTGAGTTTTGCAATGGACCTGGGGCTACCGGACGATGCATACTGTTTAAAGTGTCATCGATGGCACGAAAATCACCTGCAGGGTAATGATCCCAGTCAATATGAATGACTTTATCCAACACTGCATCACGGTGTGCATCACAAATATGGGTGGCCCAGCCAATGCCATAGGCCCCTGCGGAGGTCATGATTGAGCCGGTAAGGCCCGTAAAGAGACCAATTGCGCCACGGTCAGCTAAGAAGCGGGTCGCACCCACATCAGGATATAAGCCAATATTAATTTCTGGCATTGCGAGACGTGAATATGGCGTCACCAAACGAAACGGTGCTGCCATAAATAAGCCAAGGCCACCGCCCATCACATAACCTTCACCCCAGACCAAGACGGGTTTGGCATAGTTATGCAGTAAGGCATCTAGCGCGTATTCTTGTTGGAAGAATTTATTGGCTGTTTCGACCTCACCATTAATGACCAAATGACGCAGCTTACGTACATCTCCCCCCGCACAAAAGGCCTTCGGTGTGGTGGAATCTAGCCAAATGGCTTTTACAGTATCGTCATGGTGAAAATCTTGGAATACCTCTAACAAGGCTGAAACAATACTTTCATCCAAGGCATGTAATGATTTCGGACGGTTTAAGCGCACCACACGCCAACCGTTGTCGGCCTGTTCAACAATTAAATCCGGATGATACTCTTTTAATACAGGTGTGTTTGTCATGCGTCCAGCTGCCACTTTATCGGCTCAATGCCATGTTGTTTCAGATAATTATTTGTTTTTGAAAATGCTTTGCATCCAAAGAATCCGCCACGATTGGCTGCCAAAGGCGACGGGTGTGCCGCTTTTAAGACCAAGTGCTTATTGGGATCAATACGTTGGCCTTTGCGCTGTGCATATGCACCCCAAAGAATAAAGACAATATGTTCACGCTGTTGGTTTAACACATCGATCACATAATCGGTGAAGTCTTCCCAGCCACGTTTTTGATGCGATGTTGGCTGTCCTGCCTCGACCGTTAATACTGCGTTCAGGAGTAAAACACCTTGCTCAGCCCATTGGGTTAAGTTGCCATGTTTAGGAATCTCTGCCCCAACATCAGCGTGTAACTCATGGAAAATATTACGCAAAGATGGCGGTATTGCAAGGCCTCTTTGCACCGAAAAACTTAAGCCATGCGCTTGGTCAGGGCCATGGTAAGGATCCTGACCTAAGATGACCACCTTGACCGCTGGTAAAGGCGTGGTATTCAGCGCATTAAAAATCAGCGAACTCGGTGGATAAATGGTTTTATTGGCTTGTTTTTCTTGCACAAGAAATTGTTTCAATTCATCCATTTTGGCACTGAGTAAAAACTCACTCAATGCCATTTTCCAGCTTTCATCCAACTGAACTTTTTCCAGTTTTGCGTGTTGCTGTTCAGTCAACGACATGCTTTTTCCCGATCCTTTGCGTTAATTTATGATTAAAGTTGTACTTGTAATTCAATCTGTGGGTTATGGAATTTCAATCCGTTTTTCAGCTTGTTATAGAGCTCAGGGTCGCTCCATTCCGATTGAATTTGTTCAGAGAAGACAATTTCATCTAAACGTAATTCACCCATTTGGGCATTTTCGATGTCTTCTAAGAAGCTTTGTGCATAGCCGGTATCGGTTTCATGCACAATCACAGAATAGACTTCAACATCACCTTCACCATTTTGCGTGACCGTAGATGCAAGCACTTGCTGCGCCAAATAAAAGAAAATACGTGAGAATTGTTCTGCAGACGGTGAAACAGGCAAGGCAACCCAACGGGCACTAAAAGTCTTGCAGGCCTGAATGTAATCGGCATCATCGGCTTGCCAGAAACAAATAGCATGATCGAAAGCATCGTAGAGGTCTTTAATCACGCCTTTGAGTAAACCAAAGTCATAGACCATTTGGCCATGATCAAGTTTTGACGCTTTGAGCAACAGTTCAACTTTATAACTGTGTCCATGAATCGAACGTTTGCAACGGTCTGAGGTGCAATTACGGACAATATGGGCATTTTCGAACTTAAATAATTTACGAATTAACATATGTCGTAATAGGATCCAAAATTTGTGAATTTATTAAGATTATAAAGCAAAAGTGAAAGGCTGGGCATTTATTTTCCTGTTCAACAAGATCGAGAAAGGCTATCTAAAATGGCGCCAAGGAGCGCTGTTCGACATATACTCGCTGCTGCTGACGGACTAAATCACTTGTCAGCTGACGCTGTCTGCCTTGAAATTGCACTTCAATTTTGGCCTGAAAGCGGTTAGAGGTTACACCAAGAAGCGCATTGAGCTGTGTCTGTTGCGCGGGATCAACCTGACTAAATGGTTCTGTTGCCCAAAATTCTGTCACATGTGACCAATGGGCTAAATTGGCCTGACGCTGCTGACGTAAAGTGTCAATTTGCGCCACATTGAGTGTTGGGTCTAAACTGGCCAAGACGATGCTGGAGGCGGTATTTAAATTTAAGGTGCTGTCTTGTTGCTGTGCTGCTGTCACGTAGTCACGGATTAATGCATAATTCTTACCTTCAAATCCTCGCACTTGTCTGAGCTGAGCGGCATGATGAAATGGTTGATTGGCCGCTGCATAACCATTGGCCAAGCTGGCATAGTAGCTATTTTCTGCTCCCATGTTACCACTGACCTCGTCATTTTGATCTTGCCAATCAATGACTGCCTGACTGAGTTCAGCAGGTAAGCCCACGCTGACCAAAAGACGCTCAAACCACTGCTGCGCCGCAATATTGACTGTTTCACCGTCTGCGGCCACGAGGCTATTTAAATTAAATTTGCCGCTTTGATCTTCAAGCACGCCTGAAACAAAACCGCCATCAATCGGAAACGCGGGCATTGGCTGTGCCCATGTTTCTTGTAAATGATCTACGTCGGCGGCATTTTTCGCATCATCAACCAATAGTTCAGAGAAAAATGCTTCTGCGCTTTTACTGTAGAGCAAGGCTTGGTTTTGCCGCATCAAGTACGCTGTATTTTCAGCAGTTGCCTGTTGTTGCTTGGCAATGCTGGCCGCTAAAATGGTGGCAAGCGCCACCAACATTAAAATGGTGATTAAGGCCACACCCGTTTGCGCCCTCTTCATCGCGGCTCCTTCAAATACTCAGTGCTCAATAAACTAAAGATCCATTGATACTCGACCTCGCGTAGCGTCAATTGCACTTTCAATCCGCGTGGCAGTTGGCGCATAGCATGCGCGCTGTTGTCCTGTGGATCAGGCCAACGATCTAACTCATTGGGATTCAGCACTGTGATTTGAAATTGATCCACTTCACTCAGCAGTTCACTTGACAATGGCTGAGCGGCATCATTTAAGTTTAAGCCGGCATATTTAAGCCGATAGAGCTTTTTTTCATTTGCTGCATAGACATATTCGATACGTTCATCTGCAGCAAGACCGTGTTGCAGTGGATCGGTCACCCCTGTTTTGTGAAAACTTAAACGCCCATTATTGAGGCGAAAGGCCGCTTGCTCGGTGCCGTTGTGCTGGGTACTGACTGCAATCATTTGTACACTGTCACGCAGCAATTGTTGATAGGTCTGTTGTACATCTGCCAATCGTTGCTCATGCACACTATTGGCCTGTTTGACTTTATGAAGATAATCAAAAATTTTCCAACCCAAGGCAGATAAAACTGCAAAGATCGCAATGGCCACTAATAATTCAACTAAGGTAAAGCCGTTACGGTGTGCCATCTTGTCCTACACGATAATTGAAAAAGGTTAAATTACTCACGCGTGCGCTGACCTTGCCCTGTTCAGCATCATATAAACTGACTTGCACTTCAATGCGCTGGACATTAGGACTCACCGTCGGTTGACTCGCTTTATCAATTTGCCACTGCTGTCCTTGGGCCTGAATTTGTTTCGAGGCAGTGCCCGTGAGCCATTCTTGATTGATTTCCATCAAAGCAATTTCATTTAAGGCCACAAACTGTGCTTGGGTTCTTAACATTGCATGGCTGGTGGCTTGGGTATATTGCATGGCGACTTTGGTCAGTGCCATGGCTGCAACTGCAAAAATGGCCAAGGCCACCATCACTTCAAGTAAGGTAAAGCCTTTAGCTGACATGCACTTTACCCAAATAATCCATCTGAATTTCTGATCCTAAAGGACGCTGTTGGAAATAGAATTGAATACGCACCGGTTTGACTTCGCCATTACCGAGCCAAATCAGTTTTGGTGCATTTTCACCAACTAAATCTTGATTTTGCGCACGGCGATCGTTTTGTTCGAGGGCTGTCACTTCAAACACCAATTCCGCAGGCAACTGACGCGGCTCAAATTCAGGCAAGAGGCCCCATTTTTCAGCTGTGGCCAAGGCAGTGCCTTGCTGATATTCAATCACCTGATAGTGAAGGCGGCCATCAATGCCATTGTTCACTTGCAAAGCATACACGCGTGCCTGGTCGAGCGCTTCACGGCCAATGCGATTTAAATCAAGTAAAAATACCTCACGTGCCTGCATGGCTTGACGCTGGCTGACCGCGCCTAAATTCATCACTATCAGGGCCGCTAAAATACCCATGATCACAATCACGACCATCAGTTCGACTAAGGTAAAGCCACGGTGTCGGGCAGAAGAGGAGATCACAGAATTTAATTCACAACAGGCAAAGTTTGATTGGGAAGCTGTAAGACTTGTTCAATACACGCCACGCGTAAAGTATCACGTGAACCGAGATAACGCTGATAAAAACTGGAGTTTAAAATCGCTGCTGTGCCATGCGTCATTGACCAAATCGCAGATAAATAATCTCGACCTGACATCACACTACCTACAGCTTGTAAGTAATGTTCGGTCATTGGAATAATAATACGCAAACGCTGACGGCGAATTTTATACAGTTCACTAAACAGATGCTGTACGCCCTGTGCCGTGACAGATAAACGCTCTTCGATATGGTGAAATAAGACCGTGCGTTCTGGGTTATGAAGATGGTGCAGCATAAAGTAACCTAAATGCTCAGGGAACTGTTTATTCTGATCACGTACCATATCTAATAGCATGCGTTCATTTTGAATAATCAGCAACAAATACAGTTCATCTTTACTTTGAAAATGCTTGTATAGCGTACCCTTCGCCAAATCTAATTCTGCTGCTAAGGCATCTAAGGTCATGCCAGCTTCGCCGTTTTCTAAAAGTAACTGCTCTGCAACCTGAAATATTAATGCCTCACGTGCTCGAAACTGTGCCTGACGATCCATCTTCACCCGTATTCTCTCTTTTCTTACTTTTTATTTAGGTTTGTGCGAGGAGACGATTAAAGTTTTCCATCGTAATGTGAGCAATCTCCTCTACCGACTTATCATATACATCGCTCAAGGCTTTGGCTACAAATGGCACATATTTAGGCTCATTTGTTTTACCTCGATACGGCACAGGGGCAAGATAAGGACTGTCGGTTTCAATCAGCAAGCGATCAAGCGGGACTTGTTTGGCCACGTCACGTAAGTCTTGGGCATTTTTAAAGGAGACAATTCCCGAGAATGACACATAATAACCACAGTCTAAAACCGCTTTGGCTGTTTCCCAGTCTTCAGTAAAGCAATGCAAAATCCCATGGGTCGATTGTTCAGCCCGAATAATATCCACAGTGTCATGTTTAGCTGCACGGGTATGCACCACCACCGGTTTTTTGACCGCTTGAGAGGCATGAATATGACGTGCAAAACAGGCCTTTTGTTCTGAGACAAAGTCCGTACTGTGGAAATAATCGAGTCCAGTTTCCCCAAGTGCCCACACCTTTTCAGCTTGTGCCAATTCAATCAGATATTCAGTGCTGGCACGTGCCATCACCGCTGGATCTTCACATGGATGTACACCCACACTGTAACCGACATCCGCATGGCGCGCTGCAATGCGCGCCAATTGAATATGATCGTCAAGATCAACCGAGATACTCATAAATTTCGACACACCTGCGTCACGGGCTTGGGCAAGTGCAGCATCTAGATCCCCTTGATAAGGGCTTAGATCTAACATGGTTAAATGACAGTGCGTATCTACAAACACAATCTTGTCCTATTTGATAATGTACAACTACATAGTGTAACGAGTACGGCCGTTAGACTTAAGCCCTGCAAGAATTTTTTCCGCTTCAGATTTGTAATAAATGCCCTTTTCACCACTTAATTGCATGCCAAAGCCGGGAACACTGACCCCATTTTGTTTATGTGAAATCCAAATCACTTTGCCGGTTAACGGCACTTTTTGTGGATGGTCAGGCAAGGTGGCCAAAACAAAGACTTCATCACCTAAGCGCACCGCCTGATTGGAAGGCACAAATAGGCCACCGCCACTGACAAATGGCATATAACAGGCATAGAGCGTTTCTTTATCTGGAATATGCGCGTGAATAATTCCGCCGCTTCTTGGTGGTAGCATGATTTTCCCCTTTAAGCATGCATGAGTCGTATACACAACTGGTCAATCATGAGATTGGTTTGTACATTTTGACGCAGCAATTGTTTGTTCTGTTGTAATTCACTATACAGTGTAAATAAGTCATCCAAATGATAATATTGGCTCAACACACTGACATCAAGATCAATATTTTTGCGTTGTTGGCCAAGTTTAAATGCAATCACGTCTGCCAATAAATATTCGTACATTTGGCTAAAATCATGAAAGCTTAACGCTTTATTCCATTTATTGGCCATCTGTAATGGCATTTGTTTGTGCGTGACCAATTTTTGCCAGTCATGTAAAAATTCAGCACGCTGTCCAAGCCATTCACTTTGTGCAAGGGCCACCGCCTGTAAGGGCATGTGGTTGGCCAAGTTCATTAACAACTGTTGCTGTTGTTGACCGGCATGAGGTAAATGGGTGGTTAAATAGGCCTGTGCTTGGGCAGGTTCAATACGGTCTAGTGCAAAATGCTGAAGTCGACTACGAATGGTGGCCGGAAGTTTTAAGTAGTGCTCTGCCAAGACAATAATGACCACCTGCTCACCCGGCTCTTCAAGCGTTTTTAATAGCGCATTGGCTGAAGCAGTGTTTAAGGCTTCCGCCGGATGAATAACAATGACCCGCCAACCCTCGACGGTTTGTTGTACAAATGGTAAAAGGTCGCGGATCTTTTCGATCTTAATCTGCGCGTTTTGTTTCTTATTCTCTTCATCGGTACTCACATAAACATAATTGGGGTGGGTCTGAGACTTGAGCCATTGGCAACTCCCACATACCCCACATGCGCCTTGTGCTTGGCGCTGATAACATAAAATCCATGCCAGAAATTGCTGCGCAAATGCTTCCTTGCCTGAGCCGGCTTTACCATAAAACAGTAAGCCATGCCCAATGTTTGGAAAACGTGTCGTGAGGCTATTCCAGACCTGTTGTTGCCAAGGATACACTTGCGCGGCGAAATCTTGCATCTTGAATCCTTATTCAAATGTTGCAACAGGTAAAGCATTCAGACGGTCGAGGTCTGCTTGGGTGTCTACCCCAGGTGGCAGGTTGGCCTGTGCCACTTCAATGGCAATACGATGACCATTTTCAAGCACACGTAACTGCTCTAAACTTTCAAGGCGCTCTAACACCCCCATGTCCCAAGAGACGTATTCTTGAAGCAATTGTACGCGGTAAGCATATAAACCTAAATGACGATAGGCTTGATCGTGTAATTGTGGCTGCTGTTGTTTAGCCCCATCACGGTCATAAGGAATCGTGGCACGGCTAAAGTACAGTGCTTGGTTGTGTTTGGACATCACCACTTTGACAATGCTATCACGTTGAAATTCTTCAAGGTGCTGGATCGGTTCACACAAAGTAGACATTGAACATTCTGGAGATCGAGTTAAAAGCGCTGCAACCTGCTGTACCAAAGCTGCTGGCACTAAAGGCTCATCCCCTTGCACATTAACCACAATATCTTGACTGTCCCAACCTTTTAAGCGTGCCACTTCACTCAAACGGTCGGTACCTGAAGGATGCTGCGCTGAGGTCATCACCACATCAATCCCTTCAGCTTGGCACAGCTCAAAAATGCGTTGATCATCTGTTGCGACACACAGATCGTCAAAACCCGCCACTTTTTTGGCTTGATCGACCACACGTAAAATCATGGCACGCCCATGAATCTCAAGCAATGGTTTCCCCGGTAAACGCGAACTGGCAAAACGCGCTGGAATAACAATATGTTTCATGATTTTACCTTAATAGATTTCTAAATTAAGTGCTTGGAGTTGCTGTGTGAGGGTCTGATAACATGCCGCTGAAATCACAGCCTCAACTGGCACGACCCAAATCGCACGTTTAAAGTCTGGATTTTGCTTCAGCAAGGGTAACAGTTTAACCGCATCTTTTTCTGTGGTAATAATGGGGCCTGAATCTTCAAACTGTAAATCTGTGATTTCATAATCATAATGGTCAGGAAACTCATGACATTGAAAATGATGAATGCCCATCGACTCTAACGTTTGATAAAAACGCTGTGGAAAACCAATCCCCACCACCGCATAGAAATTCTGCTCGGCATCAAACAAGCTCTCGGTACTGCCATGCAACAGATAAGGCTCCCCAGCGGCCAAATGCATATTTAAATCCGCTTGGCTGTCTTGTGCATGTTCAATCACGGTGGCCGAATCTAAACGTTGCTTCGGCTCACGCAAGTAGCCTTCAGGCAAAATACGTTCATTGCCTAAACCTCGATGCTTGTCGAGCACAATCCATTCAAGATCACGCGCTAAAGCCATATGTTGTAAGCCGTCATCACTAATAATTAAATCTAGGCTGTGCTGTTGAAGTAATAATTCAATACTGTGTTGACGATTTGGCCCTACTGCCATCGGTGCACCTGTCGACTGCACAATTAAGCAAGGCTCATCACCGACCTGCTCAGGATCTGAATCGACGTCTACTTCAGCAGGGAATGGGCCTTTACCACCATAACCACGACTAATAACGCCAACACGAATCTGTTGGCTTTGCAGGTAATTCACCAAATGAATCAGTAGCGGGGTTTTGCCACTACCGCCCACAGTAATATTGCCAATCACCATCACGGGTACTGGTGCGCGATAGGTCTTTTTGAAGCCTTTTTGATACAGTCCCTGTTGGATTAAAAAGCCACCGCGATACAACCAGGACAACGGACGCAGCACAATTAACCATTTGGCCTGTTTATGCCAAGCATTTTGAAGAAACTGTGCAAAAGACATCAATCAATGCTCCTCAAAGTTACGCTGATGCAACTGATAATACGCCCCATGACGGGCAATCAGTTCAGCATGGGTACCTTGTTCAATAATTTGACCTTTGTCCATCACCACAATCAGGTCTGCATTTTCAATGGTCGACAGACGGTGTGCAATCACAAAGGTGGTGCGATGCTGCATCGCGGCTTCAAATGCTTGCTGAATATAATATTCAGATTCATTGTCCAAGGCACTGGTGGCTTCATCTAAAATTAAAATCGGGGCATTTTTTAAAATGGCACGCGCAATGGCTAAACGTTGACGCTGTCCTCCTGACAAATTCAGACCTTGTGCACCTAACGGTGTGTCATAGCCTTGCGGAAGCTGCATAATAAAATCATGTGCATAGGCAGCTTTGGCTGCAGCAACAATTTGTTCATCTGTGGCATTTTCAAGTTGCCCGTAGGCAATATTTTCACGAACGGTACGATTAAACAACACCACTTGCTGATTGACCATGGCCACTTGGGTGCGCAGATAATTCAGCTCAATGTCTTTAATATCTTGCCCATCCAATAAAATTTGGCCTTGGCTTAATTCTTGGAAACGCACCAACAAATTCACCAGTGACGTCTTACCTGCACCTGAACGCCCAACCAAAGCCACACTTTGACCTGCTTTCACCTTTAGATTTAACTGACGAATTGCCGTATAACCATCTGCATAGACTAAGCTTGCATCTTTAAATTCAATGTGACCTGCCAACTGGGGCGTTAAGGTGCCGTGATTGGCTTCTTCAGGCAAATCCAACAGCTCAAATACCGAATAGGCTGCTGCCATACCGCGCTGTAATTTTTCATTGACATCGGTTAAGGCTTTGATTGGTTTAGCCAACATACCGGCTGCCGTAATATAGGCCACAAATTCACCGGCACTGGTTTCACCCAAAATCTCTGGACGCAGTGCAATCCAAATGATGATGCTCATCGCCAAGGACATAATAAACTGCACCACAGGGCTATTAAGCTGCTGTACAGCAACCATTTTTAAACCACGACGTAGGTTCTCAAGTGAGCTCTCACGAAAACGTGCTTGCTCATAAGCATGCCCTGCAAATCCTTTGACCACAACATTACCGTTAACCGTTTCTTGCACCACATGGTTCACATCGCCCATGGTGTTTTGCACTTGTTTAGACAACTTACGCATGCGTTTTGAGGCTTGGCGAATAATCAGACCAATCAGTGGGCCAAAGATTAAAATACAGATGGTCAAACGCCAGTTGCTATAAATCAGATAGCCCATCAGACCCAAGGCAATAAGGCCTTGTTGCAAAATGGTCTTCATGGATTCAGTAGATGCAGCTGTCAACTGTTCCACGTTGTACATAATTTTGGCGGTGATGTGGCCACTGGCATTATCTAAGTAATATTGCGAGGGCAAACGCAAAAGTTTAGCGAAAACCTCTTGGCGCACATTAAAAATTAAGTTACGTGAAATCACTGCCGTGAAATAGCCCCCCATAAAGGTCCCTAAACCACGGAAAAACATTAACGCCACCACCAATAACGGAAACAGCGTAGTAAAGCTCTGATCTTTGGTTTGAATGGCGGTAATAATATACTCAAGGAGTTTTGCGACAGAAACTTCTGTAGCCGCATTCAAACTAAAGCCAATGACAACTAAGATCGCAATGCCCCAATACTGCTTTAAATAACTAAGTAGGCGCATATAGATCTTTAAATCTTGGTTCACGAATGACCTCGGGCAGGCACTTTAGTGCGAATATGAAGATGAACAAAACCAAGTTGGCCGGCCACATCCATGACACGGATCACATCTTGATGCGATGCTTGCGCATCTGCTGCAATAATAAAACGAAAATCACGGCGATCACCGGCAAGGTGCACGATCGCTCGCCTTAAGTCATGGGGATGTTGCCCCATCACCGGCTGACCATTGAGGACATAATGACCTGCTTGGGTCACCATCAACTCAATTTGATCTTCATCAACAGCCGCCTTTTGCCCCTGCGCTTCAGGTAAGGACAACTGCAACTGGCTATACTGATGAAAGCTGGTCGATAGCAATAAAAACACCAAGATAAACAATAAACAGTCAATCATCGGCGTGAGATTGAACTGCACATCATCGACCTGGCGTCGCTTAAATTTCATCGCGAATCGGATTGATAAAAATAAGCCGCATGAAAGCGGGTCGCTTGTTGCTCAAGCACGGCAATATGCTCTTGCACCACACGCTGAAAGTAACGATACGCCACCAAAGCAGGAATGGCAATAAACATGCCGGCTGCCGTGGTAATTAAGGCTTTAGAGATCCCCGGAATCATCAGCCGTGGATCACCTTGCACGGTTAAATCCAACATTAAAAAGGCCTCAATAATCCCCAGTACCGTTCCGAGCAATCCCAACAATGGTGCAATTGCGCTCAATGTACCTAAGAAATTGATATTTTTTTCCAAACGTCCAATTTCTTCGGAGGCCACGGCCTCCATCTGCGCGCGAGCATATTCAGCACTGTGTAATCGGCTATGCTCACCCGCCATAAAGATGCGGCCTAAACTCGATGCTTTCAAGTGTGGCTGCTGATACAAGGCGTCCATGACCGCCTGCAACGGTTGATCTGCCTTTAGGCATAAGGCTTGCGGAATAATGTCGGCTTTTCTAAGTCGAATCAAACGTTCTAGGGTAATCGCGAGCGCAAATACCGAACACAATCCCAGTGGCAGCATCAGCCAACCACCGGCTTGAACCAACTCCCACATCTGCCGTCCTGCCTTTATGCTTCAGCCAAGCAAATATTCAAAATACCATCTAGCTCGTCAAGTGAATGGTAGTGAATGACCAATTTACCTTTGCCCTGCTTGTTGTAATCAATATGCACATCAGCACTAAAGCGTTCAGATAAACGTTGGGTTAATTGTTGAATATCTGCGGCCAATTCAGGTTTAACCTTTTCCGATTTAGGTGCATTTAAATCACGCACAAATTGTTCGGTTTGACGTACAGATAAACTTTTTTCAATCACAATTTCGGCAACCCGTAATTGATCTTTTGGTTTTAAGGTCAAAATGGCACGTGCATGACCCATGTCGAGCAAATCTTGCTGCATAAAGTCTTTCACTGGTTCTGCTAAGCTTAACAAACGCAGTAAGTTACTGACCGTGGTACGTGCTTTACCGACTGTTTCGGCAATTTCTTGATGACTTAAACCAAATTCATCATGGAAACGTTGCAACGCCATGGCTTGGTCAATTGGATTAAGATCTTGGCGTTGAATGTTTTCAATTAAAGCCAGCGCAATAGCCACTTGATCAGGTAAGTCACGCACAATCGCAGGGACTTCAGTCAAACCTGCCAATTGTGCTGCGCGCCAACGACGCTCACCGGCAATAATTTCATAAGGATGTAATTCATCGTCTACCGGACGAATCACGATCGGCTGCATCACGCCATGCTTTTCAATCGATGCGGCAAGTTCTTGCAAGTCTTGCTCATTGATAAAACGACGGGGTTGATACTCACCGCGCTTTAACAGATGCACATTAATATGTTTGAGTTGCCCATGATCCAAGGCCTGTGCTTCTAACTGTAATTTTTCTTTTTGAATTGAGCCCAATAAGGCATCTAAACCACGACCTTTCGCGAGGCCACGTTTTTTTACAGTCATGCGTTCATTCCTTGTTTACTTGTGCTTGTTGTGGTTTTTTTAATGACTTCAGCCGCTAAGTTTAAGTAAGCCACCGCGCCTTTAGAGCTTTTTTCAAAGTAAATGACCGGTAAACCATGTGCTGGTGCTTCAGCTAAACGTACATTGCGTGGAATCACTGTGCTATAGAGTTTTTTACCAAAGTATTGCTCAAGCTCAGCAGAGACATCACGGGTTAAGGCATTACGCGCATCGTACATGGTACGCAGCACGCCCATGATTTCCAAATGCGGATTAACCGCTTGCTGAATACGATCAAGCGTGTGGGTTAAATCAGCCAAACCTTCCAAGGCATAATATTCACATTGCATTGGAATGATGACGCCATCAACTGCAGCCAAGGCATTAATGGTAATTAAACTCAAGCTTGGCGCACAGTCGACCACAATGTAGTCAAATTGCGCAGACACTTGTTTGAGCGCTTCACGAAAAATATACTCGCGTCCCTTTTGATCCGCAATGGCCAATTCTACCCCGGCCAAATCACGGTTGGCACCTAACACTTTGTAGCCAACCTCCGCTTTTACAATCGCGGTTTCAATCGCCACCTCACCCAGCAACACGTCGGTCACTGAGTAAAGTAAATCATTTTTTTGCACCCCAGAGCCCATGGTGGCATTGCCCTGTGAGTCCATATCCACCAATAACACGCGTTTTTTCAGCACTGCAAGTGAGGCTGCTAAATTTACTGCGGTTGTGGTTTTACCGACGCCACCTTTCTGGTTCGCAATCGCAATAATGTGTGCCATGGTAAATCCTAATCCTAAAAAAATTAAAGTTGTTTCATTAAAATTAAATGACGTTGTTCGTCTAAACGCGGAACTTGTAATGCCACAATATCAATATTAAAGCTGGCTTTAAAGGCTTCCACTTCTTCAGTTGGAATTAAACCTTTCATTGAGGCAATAATACTGTGTTGATGCATATAAGGTTTTGATGCATTGACAAAATCGGTAAGTGACGCAAAAGCGCGACTCGTGATCACATCAAATTGACCCAATTCATTGATGCTGTCTTCATTTTCAACACGTGTTTGCACAGCAATGACGTTGCTGAGTTTTAAGTCTGCAATAAATTGCTTTAAGAAACGAATTTTTTTGCCGTTGGCATCTAACAGTACGCATTGGCGGGTCGGTTGACACAGCGCAATGATCATACCTGGCATACCACCACCGGTACCAATATCCAATAAACGACCTTCAGGTAAGTCATTTAAGATACTCAGGCTATCAAGCAAGTGTTTGACCAGCATTTCTTTAGGTTCACGAATTGCCGTTAAGTTATAGGCTTTGTTCCAAAGCACTAAGGCATCTTGATATTTCAGCAATAAATTTAAAGCGTCTTCGCTTAAGTTTAAGCCTAATGCTTGTGCGCCTTGTTGCAGGTCTTTAAAAAACGGATGCATAACATAATCCCAAAAAAATTAGTGGCAGTATACCGATTTATCATTCAACTCACAGCTAAATACTGTTTAGTGAATACGCAATTAAGCGTAGCGGCCTTCACGAATGTGTTGATCCAATTGTGTTAAACGCTCAGGTGTTCCCACGTCTACCCATGCGCCGTGTAACTTACTTGCCGCAATTTTATGCTCCAACATGCCTTGCTTGAGTAAAGGTGCAAGCGGGCGCTTACCGGGCGCTAAACCCGCAAACATTTTTGGATCAATCACAGACACACCGCTAAAGGTCAGGTTTTCGCCATCTATGCCTTGATCAAAGGTATAGGCTCGACCTTGGTTTAACGTAAAATCACCCTTTGGATGTTGGATTGGATTATCCACCAAGATTAAATGCGCAAGATCATCTTTTAAGTCAATCTCAAGCAACGGCGCAAAATCCATGCTGGTCCATACATCGCCATTGACCAAAATAAAGGGTTCATCACCGAGAAGCGCTAAGGCATTAATAATACCGCCTGCGGTTTCTAATCCTTCGTCTTCACGGGTCCAACGAATCGTGACCCCAAATTGCGAACCATCACCCAGCGCGCCAATCAATTTGTCGGCTAGCCACGCAGAGTTAATCACAATCTCAGTCACGCCAATGTCACGCAACTTTTCAATGTGCCAAACAATCAGCGCTTTGCCACCCACTTCCAGCAAAGGTTTAGGCGTATAGAGGGTTAA